>NZ_JAHRFA010000019.1:0-102315 GCF_020883045.1 Microcoleus sp. CAWBG58
CCTCACTACGAACCTAATTATTTTTACAATTTAAGTCTAATCTTTAGGAATTAAGAAGGACTAAAGTCCTCACTACGAACCTAATTATTTTTACAATTTAAGTCTAATCTTTAGGAATTAAGAAGGACTAAACTCCTCACTACGAACCTAATTATAGGTTCGTAGTGAGGACTTCAGTCCTCTCTTTTGACCGCGCCCTCAGACCAAACAGGTAATTGATTAATCTTTTCCAGCGTGATATCTACATACTTTTGACCGTCCGCCCCCACATTTTCCCCAAAATATCCATCATCGCCGTCGTGCTTGTGAGGGCCGCTGACAGCTTCTGCATGGCGGCCTTGCGAACGCGCTTGATTGAAAGGTGAAGTCGCGTACCAGTACCAGCGAGTGGGAAAAACGATGCCACCAATATCCTCAATTGTATCGCGAGTGCCACGAAAATGAAAAATGCGATCGGCTTCTGCAAAACCATTTTCTCCCGAAAACACGCCCCCAACCGAAACAACTGTAATTTCTGCATTCAGCCATTCTTTAAGATAACGAGTAGCACCTAAAGCAACTTGTGCGCCCCCGCTAGTGCCAATTAAAATAACTTGCAAAGGTTTTTGAGGATTAGCTGCAATCGGAGATTTAGCATTCATGCGATCGATAATTGCATTAGCAATTCCCTGATTGTATGCAAAACCGTAGCGATAATCTAGAGAAATTGCAAACCTCCAGAGATTGCGAATCTTGATGAATATGTCTCCCGCAATCGGCCCGATTTTTTCCTGTTCTGCAAACCGCCAAAAAGGAGCTAGCAACCGCTCTCCTCCCAAACTTTTGTTAGAAGCTGAATAAGGAAAAATATCGCCCACTGCTACGCACTGCGGGTGATTTTTAACTAAACGCTTGAGAAAAAACTCTTCTCCCGGTGTTAATTCGTTCCCCGAAAAATCGCCAACTCCCGGTAAAAAGATGATATAACAATTGATCGGCGAAGACTTGCGCGCTTCTAGATTCCCGTTGTTTGAGGGCAATATCCCCGGCGGATTTTTCTTGATACCCAAAGTTTCGGCACTTTGACCCAGCCACCAGATCACAGTTCCGATCGGCGAAAGAATGCCCCAAATTATCAGGATTACACCTGCAATGCTCAACAAATTTAAACTTCCCCCGCGCAGCCACGCAAGTATCTGCAAAATGAATCTTAGCATTTAATAAAATCTGGTAGAATGCCTGTTATACCAATTTAATGGGTCGTTGCACATATTCCGATCGCGCTTGGATCAAGGTACGTAGTTGCGCTTGGGCGCTCTTTATAATATTAGGAAAGAGCGCCCAAGCGCAACTACATACCTAATTTGTCTGGCGACAATAAAATTGCCCTGCTTATTCGGTGATTCTGCTGTATTAGAGCTTATTTTATCCAACTTGTCAACTATCTAGAGGAGCAGGGATTAAAGGTGAAGGGAGAAGATTCAATTACAGGTTTGCGGGCAACGCTTTGGAACGCACTTTCTTTGAACGGCAATTTTTATGAAAAAACTCCCTACACTGGCAAAACTAAGCGGATAGCTTTAACAATTGTAATTTTAGCAGCGGTGTCTCGTGTCTTGGGCAATGCTGTTATTTTGTTAATCAATCGAACTGAACTATCTGTGTTATTCTTAGCACTTTGGATAGATGGTTTGGCAGTCGTGGGTGGTTATTATTTTTGGAGTTTCACTATCTCGAAAATCGGGGACTGGCTGAAACCGGGTCACGTAACTTATGGGCAGTTGCTGGTGCCGATCGGATTTGCCTACGCCCCCCAAGTGCTGAATTTTTTAACGTTGATTCCGTTGCTGGGAGAAGGCATTGAGCGGATATTAGCTGTGTGGAGTTTGCTGGCTGTAATTGTGGCGGTTCGCCAAGGTTTGGATATTCAAACTCGCTGGGCGGCGTTAATTTGTCTGGTGGGTTGGCCGTTGATTCAAATTGCGATCGGCTTTGTGAAAGTTATTGAACAGTTGCTTGCACAATGGCTTTAAACAGTTGACAGTTGACAGTTGACAGTTGACAGTTGACAGTTGACAGTTGACAGTTGACAGCGAATTCTAAAATTAAGTCTGAGGATTGGAGTAATGAATAGTCTGATTTTAATTTCTCTATCAAAGGGCTGGGGCTTTCAACCAATTATTTCCGGTAAAATCAGGAAAGTCTTATGAGTTAAAAGGCAAAATCTCCGCAAAAAATGCTGAGTCTCAAGCCCTCGTAATTTATTGGGAAAGTAGGCGACTAATAGCAATTTAAAAACGCTGTCGATTTGGCCACAGGCGATCGCACGCCCGCAGCCGTCCCTTGACCTGTTAAAATAAAATTGCTTTAGGGTGCAATACTTTGGCTCAAAGCACGTGATTTGAAACAAAAGCATTCCCCGATCGCTCGAAGAGGCACTTTCGCTTGCCAATTTGAGAAAATGCTTGACACAGTGGCAGCCGCCAAGTAGAGTGAGATCCAATATTATTAGCCTTAATTTGCATTGCCACTTGTAGCTCGTATTGTAGAGCGTACTGCGAGACGGCAACCACACCCCTGCTATTCGGCTCTCCCCACTGTCCGCCCCTAATTACTAGCGATACATTGTTAAAGAAGGAAATACACAAAAATTTACATATATAATTTGTGTAGTATTTCAAATCGCTCCTCACCAGCAGCGATACAGCCCTCGCCAAGACAGTAGGAAGGAAAAAATATGTTTGAACGCTTTACAGAACAAGCCATTAAAGCAATAATGCTAGCCCAAGAGGAAGCGCGGCGCCTCGGTCACAATTTTGTAGGCACCGAGCAAATCCTTCTCGGACTCGTCGGCGAAGGCACTGGCATCGCTGCAAAAGTATTACTGGATATGGGCCTCAACTTGAAAGAGGCGCGCAATGAAATTGAAAATATCATCGGTAGAGGTTCCGGGTTTCTCCCGCCAGAAATTCCGTTTACACCCCGCGTCAAGCGCATTTTTGAGACGGCGTTGAATGAAGCGCGGCAGTTAGGTCACAATTACATCGGTACCGAGCACATTCTGCTTGGGTTGATTCAAGACGATGAAGGTGTGGCGGCGAAGGTGCTGCAAAACCTGGGGATCGATCGCCAGAGAGTCCGCACGCAAGTCATTCGTGCCGTGGGAGAAGTCGCGGCAATCCCCGGAGGCCGAGGAGATAGCGGTGGCGATCGCAAAATCCCAACTTTAGAAGAATTCGGCACTAACTTAACTAAGTTAGCAGCCGCCGGCAAACTCGATCCAGTCGTGGGTCGCGAAAATGAAATCGAGCGCGTGATCCAAGTGTTGGGGCGCCGCACGAAGAACAATCCAGTGTTAGTAGGCGAACCCGGAGTCGGCAAAACAGCCCTCGCCGAAGGCCTCGCCCAGCGGATTGTTAACAGAAACGTCCCGGAAATTTTAGAAGACAAACAAGTAATCAGCCTCGATATGGGTTCGCTGATTGCTGGTACAAAATTCCGAGGCGAATTTGAGGAACGGCTGACGAAAATCATGGCGGAAATTCGCGCGGCCGGCAATATCATTCTGGTAATCGATGAGATTCATACCTTAGTTGGTGCAGGCGCAATCCAAGGAAGCATGGATGCTTCCAATATGCTCAAACCAGCCCTCGCCCGAGGCGAATTGCAGTGTGTCGGCGCGACTACGTTGGACGAATACCGCAAGCACATCGAGCGCGATGCAGCCCTAGAACGCCGTTTCCAACCGATTAAAGTTGGAGAACCGAGTGTGGCTGAAACAATAGAAATATTGTACGGTTTGCGATCGGCCTACGAACAGCACCACCGACTGACAATTTCCGATGCAGCTTTAGAAGCAGCGGCTACACTGTCTGACAGGTACATTAACGATCGATTTTTGCCAGACAAGGCGATCGACTTAATTGACGAAGCAGGTTCTCGCGTGCACGTGCTGAACTCGCAAACCCCGCCCGAAGTTAAAGAACTCAAAAAACAACTTCCGTCCGTCAGTAAAGAAAAAGATGCTGCTGTGCGCGAACAAGACTTCGACAAAGCTGGTAAATTGCGCGATCGCGAATTAGAAATCGAAGCCCAAATCGCCGAAGCTACGATCAACAAAAGCCAAGTCAGAATCTCTCCCATCGTCACCGAAGAAGACATCGCCCACATCGTGGCAAATTGGACGGGAGTACCGGTTAGCAAGCTGACAGAATCGGAATCGGAATTGCTGCTGCACATGGAAGACACGCTGCACCAGCGCTTGATCGGTCAAGAAGAAGCTGTCAGCGCAGTTTCTCGGGCTATCCGCCGCGCGCGGGTTGGCTTGAAAAATCCCAATCGCCCGATCGCCAGTTTCATCTTTTCGGGCCCCACAGGCGTCGGTAAAACGGAACTGACAAAAGCCTTAGCAACATATTTCTTCGGTTCCGAAGAAGCGATGATTCGGTTAGATATGTCCGAATTCATGGAACGTCACACCGTATCTAAACTCATCGGTTCGCCTCCGGGTTATGTCGGCTACGACGAAGGCGGCCAACTAACAGAAGCAGTGCGGCGCCGTCCTTATACGGTAGTCTTGTTCGACGAAATCGAAAAAGCTCACCCGGATGTCTTCAACATGATGTTGCAAATCTTGGAAGACGGTCGTTTAACTGATGCCAAAGGTCGCACAGTAGACTTCAAGAATACGCTGCTGATCATGACATCAAACATCGGTTCGCGAGTCATTGAAAAAGGTGGCGGCGGTTTAGGTTTCGAGTTTGCTGAAAGTGCCGCAGACGGTCAGTACAACCGCGTTCGCAGCTTGGTAAACGAAGAATTGAAACAGTTCTTCCGTCCAGAATTTATCAACCGCTTGGATGAGATTATCGTCTTCCGCCAGTTGAACAAGGCAGAAATTAAGCAGATTGCTGACATCTTGTTGCAGGAAATTTTCAATCGCTTAACCGAACAGGGTATCACTTTGTCGGTGACAGACAAGTTCAAGGATTTGTTAGTTAAAGAAGGCTACAATCCCAGCTACGGTGCTCGACCTTTGCGCCGCGCCATCATGCGGTTGTTGGAGGATGTACTGGCTGAGGAAATGCTGTCTGGGAAGCTGAAAGACGGCCAAAGTGCGATCGTAGATGTGGATGAAAACGGTGTGGTTAAGGTGTTGCCCGGTGGCGAATCTGAACCGAGATTGCCGGAATTCGCCTTAAGCCATTAAGTGCGATGACAAAGCGATAAATAACATCTGATTAAAAACCCGGTTTCTTGCAGGAACCGGGTTTTTAATTTAAAAATACCAGTTTGTAGTGCAGTTTGTAGTGCGGACTTCAGTCCGCAAAATGAAAGCGGACTGAAGTCCGCACTACGAAATAAATCGCATTTTTTGGCATTAATCCTAATTAAATGAACAAACTAGCCGAAACTTTAAAATAATCGCCGAGTGCCTTAGCTTGTGCTTTGCTAATTGCCCGCTTGCCATTGACAACCTCAGAAACTACACCACTCGATCCAATAATGCCAACTAAGTCAGCTTGACGGGTGCCGCTGGCTTCCATGATGTGTTGCAAAATCTCGTGAGGCTCGGATTTGTCGATCGCATAGTTTTGCTCCTCGTAAACTTCAATTAAAGTTACCAATAACTTGTGTAAAGCTTTTTCTTCGGGAGTGCGGTTTTTGGCGAACGTCAGCCTCTGGGCGACTGCTAGGAGGCGATCGTATTCTTCCTCGGTTTCGATCGCCCGTGGAGCAACCTCTGCCAGCAAATGGCTATAATTAGCTCGATCGAAAGTAAGGGTCATTTTTCCATTTGTCCTTGTCGTATCAGGATGTCATAGATTCCTTCTGCTAAATAGGTGGTTAAACCTTGATTCATTGGAGAATTAGTTTTTGTTTGAGCCGATCGTAGTCGATTGCGGGCGATCGCACAAACTTTACCCAGAAGAATGGGTTTAAAACCTCATCCTTCGAGGGGGGAAATAAACCAAAATTATTCACTGTTTCAATCCTCAGACTTCTAGGTAGAGGTCGATCTCAAACTGTCAACTGTCAACTGTCAACTGTCAACTGTTAAATGTCGCCCCTGCTTTTCGTCAGACAAAGACTGCTGTTTTAGCAGTTTCTCCTCATGGTCTACAAGAGCTTTCTCTAACAGGAATGCTGCCAAATTGCTAGTGGATCGCCCTTCTTGCTGTGCCCATTCCTCAAGGCGAGTATAAATTCCGTCTGCTAAATATGTTGATAGGCGTTTGGTCATTAAAGATTCAGTTTTTCTCAATTTTAAGTGTATCGCCGATGATTTCGCACCAAGCTTATTGTGGATTCTGGTTTTGATTAGACGGCGGTGGCTGTTTTTGGATCTTTTCTTGATGTTCTCTAACAGCTTTCTGCTATACAAATACTAGACAAGTCTAGACATTTGCTTCTTACTTCATCGGGAGCATGGGAGCGGTTATCCCTCGGTAAGCTTTCACGGTTTAGCCAACCGTGATAAATTTATCGCTGCATTTAAATCCCTGTCCATCGAATGACCACAACTTGCACAATTATAAGTCCTTTCTTTTAGTGGCATATCTTGGATGTGTCCACAACTTGAACAGGTTTTGCTTGATGGAAACCAGCGATTAGCAACGATTATCTCACAACCAAACTTTTTAGCTTTGTACTCTAACTGACGTTGAAATTCATGGAATCCACAATCAGCTATTACCTGTGCTAGTTTGTGATTCTTTAGCATTCCACCGATATTCAAATCTTCTACTACTATTGTTGCGTGGTTTTTGCATAAGTAAGTAGTGACTTGATGTAGAGTGTTTTTCCTGAGATTTGCTATCTTTGCATGGTGTTTCGCTAACTGGATTTTAGCTTTATATCTATTTACAGAACCTTTGACTTTTCTCGCAAGAACTCTTGATAATCTCTTGAGTTTTGTGAGATGCGCTTTATAGTGCTTTGGGTTTGGAAATACTACGCCAGTTGAAAGGGTAGCCAACTCTTTTACTCCCAAATCTACTCCTACAATGTCATGACTTTTGACCGTTGGTTCGTGACTTTGTTCGTAAGCAAAAGCGATAAACCAATTGTCGGCAGTACGTGAGATGGTGATTGACTTACAGGTAGTGTGAGGCAATCCTTCGTGGGTTTTTACCCAGCCGATTGTTGGCAGCTTGATAGACGTACCGCCCACGGGTATCGGCTTGCCACCTGCATCAATCGTGAAAGAGTCGTGATGTCCTTTTTTTTTGAATTTGGGGTATCCACCCTTTTTAGAGAAGAAACGAGAAAAAGCATCACCTAAATTGTCAAAAGCATATTGAGTTATCTTCTGGCAAATTCCGGTCTCTTTTATCCATGTAAACTCAGGTTTCACATGATTGTTGAAGAATTTTTTGAGCAGGTATTTATTGGGCTTTAATCCATCTTTATAGAGATCGCTCCAAGTAGCCAGTCCCCAATTATAAGTAAACCTTGCTATTCCAGCGTGCTTACTCATGACCGTTTCTTGACTCTTATTTAGCTTTAGCTTTGTTTTGATGGATAAAAGCATTGCTCGACCTCCGACAGTTGATATTTCGCCCCTAAGCATTGTCTTTACTAACAATCCAAGGTTTTTGCGAATACACGCGAGTTTGAACAAGATGGTATATCGTAGATTTGTCTACAAGTGTACCACTTTGTCTATTTAATCACTACCTAGGTACTAACTCTAAAAATCAAAGAGAGCTATTACCATGATAAAACGTTCCAGCGACGAGAGCGAATTTTCTCGCGGCTATCAACAGGCTTTGGAAGAATTCGGCATCACACAACTTTTATCCTGCATTCGCAGCTACTCGGATGCGGATTTCGATGCCCAGCGGGTGCAGTTGCAGGAAAAAGAGGTCAAAAGCTTAGCGGGCCATCTAATCGAACAGTTGGCGGCCAACCTCACAGGCAGCCTCATCGCCAGTTATCTCGACATTCTCCGAAAAGCAGGTGCTAGGATAATTGCCGAATATTCTCCAAATCCGCAAGTAGCTGCACAGCCGGAAGATAATCTGCAAGTTACGAAAACCCCTGATTTATTAAAGCCGGATTGTGCTAAACCTTGGGTGATTGTGCGAGTTTTGTCGGATCCTCGAAACCACATTGTGGCGCGTTTCTGCAATCGCCAAGATGCGGACGATCATTTAAGGGCTTTGCGTCGGTTTGTGCGATCGGGAATTTTTGAAATTATGTTCGATCGCCCTTGCGAACCCGAGCGAGATTAAAGATTAACAGTGCTGCTTTATGGTGGGCTTCGGCCCATCTTCCCCTACAATTCTTTGCTGATTGTGGTTTAAGTTAGGCTCTCAAATCGCGGCGCAAAAAAAGGAATTTTTACCTATTGATTTGGGTTGATTTTTAAGGTATATTTTAGATAATGGAAGTGGTGACTTGAGTTTTAAAATTGCCACCACTTCCATTATGATATAATACCTTTTTGAGCGGAGAATGTCAAGCTTTTGACCCAAAAAAAAGGGCGTTTTTTTTACATTTTATCAGAAAAAAATATAGTTTTGGGAAGCTCGCTCTTGGGGCGCAACAGGATTTGAATAGAGCAACCGCAGATGTCATGCAGATAGACGCAGATTAACGCAGATATGAAGAAGGGAGTAAGAAGTCTATTGCGGAAAACTTAATCCCAAGATTGCAATTGTACAACCCAATGCTGCACGAAAGCCGAAATGCGATCGCGCCGCGTCTCAAAAGTAGCAGCAATCCAGATAAATACAATCCCAAAAGCCAAGCCAATTGCCCATTTAATCAGGGGATAGTCAAAAATCAGCACCACCAACTGATAGAAAACATTGATTAAGAAAATTCCTGTCCCCACAAACAAAAATGCCCGCACTCGCAGCGCTAAACCGGCTGCAATCGCTACCAAGCTAAAAAATCCTGCAACTAAACCGTGGTTGTGCTGAGTCAAAAGAGGTATCCCGCAAATCACCGCTGTGGCTAAGATTCGCAGGTTGTGGCGGAGGGTTTTTTGGGCTGGGAGTTGCAAAGCGCGATCGTACTGAGCAACATATAGGAAAGAAAGTCCTAAGGGTGTAAAATACCATTCGGGTTGAGTCAATCCGATTTGTCCAAACCAGCGCAGCAATACCCAGTCAATTATCGCTACACTCACGTAGGTAAAACGGACTTCGCGCTTTTCCCAAGCTAGGAAAACATAAAAGGCGGCAGCTATGAGGAAGCTAATCGGATAAAACTTAGCGGGACTTTCCACAATCGCGATAATGGGAATTACAGAAGCGATTATTTTCCAGGGATTTTTTGACCAACCCCAGCGCTCCCAAGGTAAGATGTAAATGAAATAGGCAAATAGAGAAGCGATCGCAACTTTCCACGGCCCGAGTGGCCCGGAAATGTACTTAACTAAAGGTGTATTGATCCAGTAAAGCCGGATGCCAAAGGCTTCTACCCATCCTAAGTAAATCCAAATGTCTGCCCATTGGCGATCGAGATTGTTTCGCCCTTGCAGGAAAGCGTATTGTACTAATAGAGCACCAGTGACTAATCCTAAATTTAGCCCGGATTTAATATCGTAGATTGAAGCTAAAATCAGGAGTAAGCTGCTAAAAGCCCAGTGCAGGTGAGCAAATATGTTTACTTCGGCATTGGTTAAACGTAAATAGCTGCTCAGCCAAGGAGATAAAATCCGATAGATGTATGTTAAAGTTGTGCCGAGAGTTGCTAGCACAATTAAGCCGTCGCCAAAAGCTCCTCCTCGTGTTTGGGAAAGTTGATATAGTAGGGATTCGTAAGCGGATGCTGATACGCCAATTAATCCTAAATAAATCAAAGGTTTAAATTCTTGCTGCCGCCTACCAATGCCGATCGCAATTAAAGACGCACCCAACGAGATTAAACCTGTACTATTGGTAAAGGTGTGCGATCGCAAAATCAAACCCAATACGCCGTAAAGTAGAGGTATCGCGTGAATGCTGGGTAAAATTTGGCGGTAGTCGGGGTTGCGCCACCGCCACCAATCGCCTAACAATTGCGTAACTAAGCCTAAGGCAATATTCGCGACTGCCAAATTAATCGTATTGCGTCCAATAAAGCTCAAACCGAGTGCTGTCAGCAACTCCAAACTCCAAGCCAAGGCATAAATTGCCAGCGGTGAAAGTTCGCTCAAACTTCGGAAAACAATTGCAACTACAGTTACCAAAGTAGCAGCCAGCACTTGAGTAGAGGCTGGTAAACTCAAGGTAGTGCGTGAATCGTAGAGTTGCAAGGAATAAAGAGTGATGTTTGTCAACAGCAAGCTGGTGAGTAAGATTGCCCAACCATCCAAAGCTCGATCGTAAATTTCAGCTAATGGGGAAGGTTCGGGCAAGGTGCTAGAATAACGAACGATCGTGCTGCGAAGCAACCAGAGACACAAAAGTGCGATCGCCCCAGCAATTGCCCAAGCCCAACCAGACAAAAATCCTAATTGATAAATTACCGCTGCTACGAAGCTGATGCCAAATCCGACTTGGATCGCAGCGGCTGGTAGTTCAATTAAATAGTAAGTATTGACTAACATCAACAGTGCAGCCAAGCCGAAACCGATTAACCTGTATACCGGAGAGTCAAAAATCAGCAATTGTGCGATGATTAGCGCGATCGAACTCAAGGTACTTGCAAGTTGTTTGTGCGAAGTTTCACTATATTTAGCAACAGCAGTCAAAGCCAAAGGAGTCGCCAGCCACATCAAACCTGACTGAGAGTGCATATTGCTGTACAGCAAAATAAAGCTCAATCCTGCCAAAACCAATCCCAGATACCAGGAACTTTGGAATAATGCAGGATGCCAGCGAAAGAATGCAGAACTTTCTTTGGTATTTGCCGATTTCATCCAGACAAAAAATCCCCATTCCGCCACCATCAAGATCAATAAAATTCCTGCCCAAACATTCTCTTTCTGGTTTGGCAAAAACAAGTCAATTCCCGAAGTGAAGCAGCACAAACCAGTAATGTGAGTCAGCAAAACCCACAATGCCGGATTTCCCTTGGAATCAACAGCAGAAACAGGCATCCCCACGAGTGGGGACTTCTCGGGAATTACGTATTCCCAAGCAATCCAACCTAAAGTTAGAGTAGAAATTAGTAAATTGAGCGATCGCCAAAACGGATTGACTGCACTAATAATAGTTAAAACACTGCCCAAACCCAGAGCAAGATTTTCGCCAAAATGGGCAAGTGGAAACTTTCGCGATCGGTAGAGCCACTGCGCCGCACTTACCGTTAAAATTAAATAAGGCAATAGCAAAACACCCCAAAAAGACAAAGGAGTTTGCCCGGGGTTGGTATTGCTAAGCTGATTTAAAACAGCAATAAATTGTGTTTGAATCGCTAAAGGAACTACTCGCCAAACCAGCCAAATGCTTTGAAGTCCCACGGCGAAAAGCATTAGCAAATCCAACTTTTGCCAAAACCGCACTAAGCGGTTATAAAAAAACCAAACAGCCAAGGCGCTAATTGCGATCGCCTGTAGGGGAATTTCGCGAAAACAAACCAGCCACCCCAAACCTAACAAACCCCCTCCGGCTAATTGCCAGTTAAAAAAGTTGCCGGGATTTTGCTCGTTGGATATATTGTTTCTAGTGGTTCCAGATGCAAGGGATTGCGGCCAATCCAGCCACGCTAAAAGTACGCCGCAAATTCCCAAGGCTAAACCCATTTCATGGATGTTGACATCCTTGACAAATATCGCCCGACCCAGTAAAATCCCCAAAGAATAAGCTACTAAAGCGGCTTTTTTGTAAGTCAAAAAATCTCGGCTGGAACTGAAAGCAGTAGGGAAAGTTTCAGTGTTTCCCCGACGTGTGATATATTGTACCCGTTGTTGCTGAACTTGATAAACCGTAGCAGCAGTAGTTCCCACCGTACCCAAGTAAACCGCAACTAGGGCAAACCCTCCAAATCCCCAACCCCAGTGCAAATAACTCAATCCCAAGTGATTGAGGGCGATCGAGGTAGTTACATTTTTCCCCCACAAACTTTGATACTGATCTTTAATAATTCCGCGCGTTATCCAAGTCAAAATAAATGCAGCGACGGTGGCGACTGCCCAATCCCAAGGATATTTCCACAATCCAAAGGTGTCCATCGCCCAAAAATTTATCGGCACTAGCAACAGAGTAACTTCTTGCAAAGTTTGAGCAGTCAAATGTAAATTAGACTGTTTTTTTGCCCAACTAGCGATCGCCCAAAAAGTTAAAGTATAAGCTAACAAAACTCCATATTGTCCGGCAGCAGGAAATTTTTCCCACTGACTGGCAGCCAAGACTCCTGAGGAGACAACTACCATGAAGACTCCTAAAAACAACAGCCACACAACGCTAATTTCGGCGATGAGCGACTGCAAAATTTGAGAGACAAAAGTTGGGGTTTGAGGGGTTTCTGTCCGCTCGGCAACCTTTTTTGTGGTTCTGGGTAAAGCTTTTTGTGTGGATGTCGCCGCTACTTGCGGTTCGGGAATAGGAGAGTTGGCGCGATCGTCAATTTCAGAAAGGCCCACAGCGGGCTCGGGCAGCGGGCAGACTAAATGCTGGCTGCACAATTGCTCAACCTCAGCGGGCGAAATCAAGCCTAGCCGCAGCCACGCATCCAAACCCGTCAACAACTGAGGATTCGAGGCTGAGATGCTGAATTCTATTTTGCTCGATCGACCTTTGGGAGACGACATCGGCTTAAACTGCTACTAGCTACATTCCAGCTATAGCCTAGATTTCTGCCGATCGCACATCTCCACATTCCGCCCTAACAATTGGCACAATGAGTATTTATTACTAGATGAGCGATCGGGCGATCGCAGGAGTTTTATCTGTTTTTATTAAGATAGTTGGGGTTAAAAGTGCGATCGTCTGCGAGGGCTTCGCGATCGAGGTGATGACATCACTTCGATCTACCTCGGATTTATTTGGGATTTAACAAACCTCAGTTTTCCTCAGTTTTCCTCAATAGCGATCGATCGCCCTGCTAACAAACCTCATATTTCCTCAGGAAATACCAGGATAATTCTTATTACTTAGTCATCGATCGTACTTGTTGTAAAAGTCATTACTTATATATTATATATTTTTGTAAAATAATCGCTCAAGTGCGCTCTACCTGTTTATATTGGGTTCACAGAAATCGGTTATCTTCATTTTAGTCAGCGGTGCAGTGCTATATATTTTAACCCAAAAAGGTTTGAGTATTCAAACCTTAGAGGGCTTTTATTGCAAATTTTGACCGATTAACTTCAGTAATAGTCGTTTCATTTTTTACAAAGAGCAGGTGTGTTATGCCAACCAAATTAATCAGCCAAGTGTCCGCAAGGGCGATCGTATTTATCGACAGCCAAGTCGAAGATTATCAAAGCCTGATGGCAGGCGTGATGCCCGGAACCGAAGCAATAGCGATCGACTCCCGTGCCGATGGAGTCGCGCAAATCACTCAAGTATTAACAAATCGCACCAAACTTGACAGCATTCACATCGTTTCTCACGGCAGTCCCGGCTGCTTGCAACTCGGAAAAACTCAACTTTGCAGCAGCAATCTAGAAACTTATCGCAAGCAATTGCGACAGTGGCGGCACGCTTTAAATCTTTATGCAGACATCCTGATTTACGGTTGCAACGTAGCAGCAGAAACCGAATCGGACAATACTGACTCTGAAGCAAATTCCACCAACGAATTAGACTCTTTTAAAACAGGCATAAATAGCGCCAACTTCCTCCAACGCATGGCGGCACTCACCGGAGCAAATATTGCCGCATCTACCAATCTCACCGGCAGTGCAGCCAAAGGTGGAGACTGGGAATTGGAATACACAACCGGAGATATTTCTGCTTCTCTAGCATTCAAACCGGAAACTTTAGCAACTTACAATAATGTTCTCCCACTTTTCGATCCAGCAACAAACTTTCCCGTAGGATTTAGCCCCTGGGCTGTAGCTAACGGTGACGTTAACGGAGACACTTTCCCCGATCTAGCTGTTACCAACTATCACAGTCATAATGTGTCAATACTTTTGGGTAACGGCATGGGTGGCTTCAGTCCCGCCACCAACTTTAGCGTCGGCGGAACCAAGCCAGTTCCCGTCGTTATTCAAGACTTTAACGGTGATAATTTCCCCGACTTAGCTGTAGGAAACTGGGAAACAGTTGATGTCTCAATACTGTTAGGCAATGGCCGAGGTAGCTTTGGTTCTCCCACTAGCTTTCCGGTATCACTACGTCCCAGTTCCATAGCTGTCGGAAACTTCAACAACGACAGCTTCCCTGACATGGCTGTCACTAACAGGAGTAGCGATCAAGTCTCAATTTTGTTGGGCGATGGTACGGGTCGCTTTAGTTCTCCCAGGACTTTTAATGTGGGATTTAGTCCCAGATTCGTAGCTGTGGGCAATTTCAACGGTGATAATTTTTCCGACTTGGCTGTAGCGAACGAAGACTCTAACAACGTATCAATTTTATTGGGGAATGGTACGGGTAGCTTTGCTCCTGCTACCAATTTTAGTGTCGGATCTAGTCCGTGGTCCGTTGCCGTAGCTAAATTTAACGGCGATAACTTTTCCGACTTAGTTGTCACAAATCAACAATCTAATAACGTCTCAATTTTGTTAGGAAATGGGGCTGGAGGTTTTGGGCCTGCCAACAACTTTAGCGTTGGAACAACGCCGAAAACTGTCGCTGTGGGAGACTTTAACACCGATAATTTCCTCGATTTAGCGGTGCCGAATGCCGACTCTAACAACATCTCAATTTTATTGGGCGATGGTACGGGTAAGTTTGGAAATCCTATCAACTTTAACCTGGGAATTGCTCCCCTGACTGCAACTGTCGGAAACTTTAACGCTGACAGCTTGCCCGACATAGCGGTAACAAACGTGAATTCCGCAACCAACAGTAGTCCTGCTTACATCTCAGTTTTGCTGAATTCTCTTAACATAAATTTCCAATCTCCCACCTACAGCGGCACAGAAGGAAATGCAGACACAGTAGTGAACATTCCTGTGACGCTCGATCGAGTTCCCACTCAAAACATCACCGTACCGATTAAACTCGGTACAGTCCCCGCTGGCAGTACCGCCGCGACTGAAGGTACTGACTTCATCCTTAATACTACCTCCGTCACCTTCCTCGCAGGCGCTACAGGTACAGCTTTAACTCAAAACGTTGCTGTCACCGTCAAACCCGACAACTTAGCAGAAAACGACGAAAAAGTTGTCCTAAACTTTGGAACAATTACAGGTGCAAGTGCCGGCATAATCCCTCAAACAACCCTAACAATTCCAGCGAACGATCGCATAATTTACGATATTGCAACCACTTCTCCCACAGTCATCGAAGGCAATTCTAGCACGACTCCACTAACATTTACCGTCAGCCGCAGCGGCAATACAGACGCAGCCAGCAGCGTCAATTATATCATTGATGGAACTGCCAATAACGGCAGCGATTACAACAATATCGGCGGCACTTCGGGGGGAACCAGCACAACAGGTATAATACTTTTTGGAGCGGGAGTTTTATCGAAAACTATTACCGTTGATGTCATAGGCGACACCGTAGCAGAACCCAATGAAACTATTACCGTTAGCTTATCAAATCCGGTTGGCTCTGGTTCTATTGCCAGTTTTGGTACAAGCGTTGCCACAAGCACGATCGTTGATGATGAAACTTTGGGTATTGCTGTTACTCCGACTAGCGGATTAGTCACCACCGAAGCAGGCGGCACAGCCAACTTTTCAGTAGTCCTCCAAACTCAGCCTACTGCACCTGTTACTATCGCGATCGACAGTTCTAAACCTTCGGAAGGAACAGTCTCTACTAATAGTTTGACCTTCACGGCAAATACCTGGAATGAACCGCAGACAGTAACAGTTACAGGTGTTGATGATAGCGTAGTTGACGGTACTCAAACTTACAGCATTATTACGGCTGCTGCTGTCAGTCTCGATCGCAATTACAACAATCTCAATCCTGCCGATGTCAGCATCATTAATACCGATAACGACACCCTAACGCCAACTCCAACACCAACTCCGACAATTTCCCCAACTCCCACAATTTCCCCAACGCCAACAATTTCCCCAACTCCGACAATTTCCCCAACGCCAACAATTTCCCCAACTCCGACAATTTCCCCAACTCCAACAATTTCACCAACTCCGACAATTTCACCAACGCCAACAATTTCCCCAACTCCAACAATTTCACCAACTCCGACAATTTCACCAACGCCAACAATTTCACCAACGCCAACAATTTCCCCAACTCCGACAATTTCCCCAACGCCAACAATTTCCCCAACTCCGACAATTTCCCCAACGCCAACAATTTCCCCAACTCCGACAATTTCCCCAACGCCAACAATTTCACCAACTCCAACAATTTCACCAACTCCGACAATTTCCCCAACTCCGACGCCAATCAAAATCAACCGCGCACCTGTACTTAATTACAGCCTGGATACCACCCCGTGGCATTACCAATTCCTAAAAACCAGCAATTCATCACAGTTTGAATACACTTTCCCGCAGAATACCTTCACAGATTCCGATCCTGGAGATACTCTGACTTATTCAGCTACTTTGATAGACGGAAGTCCCCTACCGAGTTGGCTGAATTTCAATCCAAATACTCGCACTCTCAGCGGCAAAAGTCCGACACTTCAAAGCCTCCGCATTAAGTTAACGGCAACCGATAAATCTGGTGCGAGTGCGAGCGACAATGAAGGAATGTTGATAACTGTTAGCTGTCGTGGCGTAGTCATTGACGGTTACATTTCCGGTTCAACTCTGTTCTTTGACGCTAACAAAAATAACGTCCGCGATGACAATGAACCATTCACTACTACTGACGGCAATGGTGGTTTTGAATTAGACATTCCCTTCGATAAGTTTGACACTAACAAAAATGGCCAACTCGAACAATCGGAAGGCAATATTGTTGCTGTTGGTGGCTTCGATACTGCGACTGGTTTGCCGCTGGAAACACCTGTATCTGCACCGCCAGATTCTACAGTTGTCACGCTGTTGACAACTCTCGTAGCAGATTTGATGACTCAGGGAATTTCCCAAAATGAAGCGGAATCGAAAGTCAAAGCTGCTTTGGCAATTCCAGCAAGTGTGGATTTGACCGATTTAGATCCAATTGTTGCTACTAAAAACAGTCAATCTGGCGGTGTTGAAACTTTGGCAGCAATGGTAAAAGTCCAAAACTTGATTACCCAAACTGCCACCTTTATTGATGGTATTTCCACCGCTGGTTATCCAGCCATTAATAAAGGTGTTGTCAGTGCGATCGCCAATCAAGTTCAATTCGGTACTAAATTGGACTTAACTAATCCGGCACAGCTATCCGCAATTATCCAGCAAGCTGTTGCCAATACCAAACAGGTTGACTCGAATCTCAACAGCCAAAAATTACTCTCAATTGCCCCGCAAGTCGCCCAGGTAATGGCCCAGGCGAATCAAAAGGTCGATCGAGTTATTGTTAACTTTTTGCCGAATTGGATTCCTGCTGAAATGGCTCGCGTCCAAAAAGTCGCACTCAGGGATACTGCATTGGATTTAAAAGCAGTTGCAGCGGGCATCAAACCCATTTCTGAGGTGGTTGCCGAAAATACTGGTACTGCTTTAGATGCGAAGATTCAAGGCACTGCGGCGCCTGAAATACCTGCAAGTGCGATCGCGACTGGCGACATTACACCTGTCAGCAATTCGATCGATTCGGCTGTGGGTACGAATGGGGATGATACTTTAATTGGCAGTAATGCTAACGATTTCATCAGCGGCAAACGCAGCAACGATTCCCTTGACGGCAGCCTCGGTGACGACACGATTTACGGCGGCAAGGGCAGCGATACGATCGTTGGCGGTAACGGTGAAGATATCTTGTTTGGCGATCGAGGATTTGACAGTCTCATCGGCGGTGAAGGCAACGATACCCTCTACGGCGGTAAAGGCAACGATACCCTGATTGGAGGCCTCGGCAACGATTGTTTAATTGGAGGTGCCGGTAGCGATTACTTTGTACTATCTGCCGATCGTGCGATCGATACAATTGTCGATTTTGAGGATGGAAAAGATTTGATTTTCCTGACTAACGGCTTGACTTTTGCACAATTAGATGTTAGTCAAAGTAATGCTGCAACTTTGATTAAGCTATCATCCAACGGGCAAGTTTTAGCTTCCTTAACTGGGGTAAATGCTGGGGCGATCGACACCACTGATTTTCTGTATTAAAAAGGTTC
The DNA here is from genome assembly GCF_020883045.1 of Microcoleus sp. CAWBG58. NCBI lineage: Bacteria > Bacillati > Cyanobacteriota > Cyanophyceae > Oscillatoriales > Microcoleaceae > Microcoleus > Microcoleus sp. CAWBG58. The sequence continues at coordinate 18,226 of NZ_JAHRFA010000019.1, forward strand.
GTAGTGCGGACTTCAGTCCGCTCTATCTTGCAGTAAGGTGCGTCGCTTGCAGAAAATCTCAACTGATTTTCTGTATTAAAAAGGTTCGTAGTGCGGACTTCAGTCCGCTCTATCTTACACTAAGGTGCGTCGCTTGCAGAAAATCTCAACCAAAATCCAAAATTCCACAGCGACGCACCTTACCAGAAAGAATTGGTTGAAAGCCTCTGGCTTGGGCATAGAAATTAAAATCAGACTATTCATTACTCCAATCCTCTGACTTTTAGCCAGAGGTCAACTGTCAACTGTCAACTGTCAACTGTTGAACCAACCACTAGCTACAAACCGTGCTCTAATTTGGCAGAGAGTTCAGCAAAGTTTCCACACTAGCATTGTGGTCTATGAACGAAAACAAATGTTTAAATAGGAGTTTGCCCTCTGCATCCAAAACAAACTGAGCCGGCAAAGGAGCACCCAAAGCCTGACCGGTTTCATAGGCCCGAAATACTTGACAGCTTGGATCCGACAGCAGAGGCATTTTCAAGCCTAAATCTCTCACAACGATTTGGCTTTGCCGGTCGTCGGTGCTAGTTACCATCAATAATTCTATATTGCGATCGGCAAACTGTTCCCACTTTTGATTCAAAGCTTTAATGTGAGGAAAACAGAAAGGACAATATTGCTTTTCAGTAAAAATCCGCGTAAAAGCCAGAACTACCGGCTTATCGCCCCGATAGTTCGACAGCCGCACCAATTTGCCATTATTAATATCCGGCAATTCAAAATCTGGTGTCCTCTGTCCCAGCTTCAGAAGATTAGTCGCGGGAACAGGCAATAAATTTTGGAAAAACCGCTGATTTAACAAGCCGCTAAAATCAGTAGAAGTCAGCATATTTGCTAATTTGGGAATGGGGAATTGAGCATCGCTGCACTGGGCGAAGCGAAGCGGAGGGATTGGGCATTGCACCGAAAGTTTCGAGGGCGGACACTCACAGGCGCCGCCCTACAACTCAAAACGATCGAGTTAGACAGCAGCAAAGAATACTTTGGACTTAACTGGATCGGGTGTCATGGTTTTGTCACCGGGCTGCCAGCCAGCGGGACAAACTTCATCGGGGTGAGACTGGACGTGTTGGATAGCTTGCAGAGTGCGGAGAGTTTCGTCTACGTTACGGCCGAAGGCAAGGTTGTTGATAGTAGAGTGTTGGATGATGCCTTCTTTGTCGATGATGAACAGACCTCTGAGGGCAATACCTGCTTCTGGGTCGAGGACGTTGTAGTCGGAACTGATGGTTTTTTTGAGGTCAGCTACTAACGGATAGTTGAGGTCGCCGACACCGCCGGATTTGCGGTCTGTTTGTATCCAAGCGAGGTGAGAGAATTCGCTGTCAACTGAGACGCCGAGGATTTCGGTATCGATTTTCTTGAAGTCCTCATGGCGATCGCTAAATGCTGTAATCTCAGTTGGGCACACAAAGGTGAAGTCCAAGGGGTAGAAGAACAGGACTACATACTTTTTGCCTTTATAGTCTGACAGTTTAACTGTCTTGAATTCCTGATCCACTACGGCTGTTGCTGCGAAATCGGGTGCAGCTTGACCAACCCGGAGGCATTCACTTGTCATAGATTTTGTTTCCTTTTTTACGAACTGTTACAAATATATCATACTCATAACGACTACAAGTATGTTCTCGGCAAGTCTAAAAAATCACGCTCTCAAAATAGAGAGCGTGATTTTTTCTATTAAATCATGGCTCAGGCGGGATTTGAACCTGCGACCTTGGGCTTATGAGTCCCCTGCGCTAACCACTGCGCCACTGAGCCAAACTTACTTCACGATTTACCATCGTAGCATGGTAGGTGGAAGTATGTCTGTATTCCCAACAACCGAATTTCTAATACCTTCCGATCTAAGTTATGAGTTTTGGTAATGATTCAAAACCCATAACTTCAGACCAGTCGTTATCGAGAAGCGCTGGAGGTATCGTTAGGCAGAAAAGCCATTGGATTGACAGCACCTTGTCCGGCGGGATGGATTTCAAAGTGCAAGTGCGGCCCGGTACTGAAGCCGGTGCTGCCCATTTCTGAAATCTGTTCGCCGCGCTCGACCTTCTGACCCTTTTGCACCAAAATTCGGCTGTTGTGGGCGTAGATCGTTTCTGATCCGTCTGGATGGGTAATTTCCACCAGATAGCCGTAGCCTCCGTCGTTCCAGTCTGCATAGGTAACCACCCCGCTGTCGGCAGCCATAATTGGCGTGCCGATCGGCCCTGCAATATCAATTCCCTTGTGCATCCGTCCCCAGCGCCAGCCGTAGCCAGAAGTGAGAACGCCCTTAGCCGGCCAAATCAATCCGTTAGCCGACTGCTGTTTGCCGCCGCCGTTAGGCAGATAAGTATCAGCGCCCGAAAGTGGAGGCAGTTCTGGAGAAACCATGCGTCCCAAAGACGGGTTGCTCAGGGGGTCATAACCCTCGGAACCCAAAGGAGCAGTTGCTACCACCGGCCGTTCTTGAGTAGAGGTAGGCGTTAGGTTGATCGGTTGCAGTTCGGCTGCACGAGCGGGATCGAAACGCTCTTGCTGCTGTTTCTGAACTTCCTGGGACCACCCTCTCGACGGCGGTCTGCCGATTTCATTCTGCACCGCTCCAGCGTATTCGGGGGTGTAGAGGTCGGGATTGACGCTTGGGAGTTCTTCAGACGGGTTGGAGGCGAGTTTCGCTTCTGGGCCCTCAGTTGGAGCCAGGGAAACCGCATTTGCCCCGATCGAATTGCGCTCGGCGCGATATTCCTCTCGCAGTCTGACAACTTCTGCTCTCAAACGTTCGGAATAAGGGTTGAGAGCGGTAGCGGTGGGTAGATCCTCCGCATTAGACTCAATTACAGCATTGGTGGGAGAAGGATTTAAACCCTGGGCGCTAACATTTTGCAAGCCCATCGGCTGCGGGTATGCAACAGCGAGGTTGGTAGCAGTTGCACTTGCTGGCTGCGGCAGGGCGCTGGTGTCAACGGCACCTGTAAATGTTGGTTCGCCTTGAAGTTCCAGCTTTCTGTTGTCGCTAATGGTTTGAGAAACTTGAGTTAGCGGAATGCTGTTAATTTTGGGAACCATCGGTGCTGAAATATTGTTCAGACCTTCCAAGTTCGCCAAGGGAGAGACAACCGCCACTTTTGGAGTGGGTGCTGCAACGCCAGCACCGGTTATTTCCGAGGTAGACGAACTAGGGTTCAAAGATGCGGGAACCGAAGTCGCCGACCAGACAGATGTAGAGTTAGAGGCAGAATCAGATGCTGCCGCCTGCACCGCTGGATTATTTGACCGAACGTTGGGAATTTTCAGCCGTTGATTGACATTCAGCAAGTTGGGATTGCCCAGCTTGTTGACGGCGATCAGCTCTTTGGGCGATACCCGGTAATTAGAGGCGATCGCATCTAACGTATCTCCCGGGCGCACGTTGTAGAACCCCTGGGCTGGTCCTGCGCTACTGCCTGCTGGGGACACTACCACAGCGGAGGGCAAACTAGGTGTTGCGAGAGACTGTTCAATGAACTCCAACGATCGATCGGTCGATGCTGCTTGACCCACCGAGGCATTGGGAATTACAGGTGTGGCCCTGAGGTCAGGAATTGCTGGCGAGGTGGCATATTCGGGGGATGCCAGCGTCGGTACAGCAGGTGTAGATGAATTTGCTCCCACCTCAGAGTCCAACAGGAACCGACCTGATGCTGTAGTGCGGTTTTCCTGTTTTTTCAAACTGTCGATCGCCCCGTCTGCGTTCGGGCTGTCGATCGAGCTTTGTGCCGGTACCGTCGCCATCTCTGGCGTTGCCGTTGGCTGCCCGTACTGGGCTGCACTATCCAACGACTCGGAGCCAGTTAGATTTAATTTTTGTTCTGGATTGACTGTGGCAGTATTGCCAGGGTTCTCTTGTGGCGAGGCTTCTAGAGCCTCCGGAATTCTAAGTTCTTGGCCGGCTTGGAGTGCGGTATCGGGTTTGATGCCGTTGGCAGTTGCTAGTGCCTTCGGTTCAATTTCATAGTCCCGAGACAGATCCCAAAGGGTTTGTCCCTGCTGAACCTTAACCCCTGCCTGTTCGGCTGAGGAGCCGTCAACTTGTCCGGTGGTAGCGGGCCCGTTGGTCGATACAGGCTTTAATTCAACGGTCGATTCTGCTGTCGGTGTGAGTTCAGACGCGCGAGCGCTGTCTCCGTTTCTCGGCAGCAGGATGCCAGAAGCACCTACCGATATTGCCAGCCCGATCGTGGCGAGAGAGCGAACTCTGCCTGTGCTGAGCGTTGTCTGCTTGGACGGTTCCGCAGAACCGTCTCTGTCGATTTCACTAGCCTGAACAGGCTTATTTTTTTGGGGATATGTTCGTTTCAAAAAAACGACCTCCTACTGAGAAGCGCTAACTGTCCTTGGAAACACTCAAGGGATTGCATGATGCTGAATTTAAATCAACAACCAAAAATATTCTGATTGTTGAAAGCGATCGTGCTTAGGCAAGATTACCTTGCTTTTTTAATTTAGACAAGCTCGAACCGTAATAATTTTTAAAATTCTCGGTCAAACCCGCTGCAATTACACCCCACAAGCCTTACACCGCAATAGTTGGAACGAATACATAAAATATCCGTTCCCGCACAGGCTAAGACTCTCACCTATTGTCCGACTCTATGCTAATTTCCGGACAACCTACAACCGTATATTCACTAGATATCAATAGCCTTCAGGCACAATCAGCCGATCCCTGGCGCCTTAAATCGCTGAAATCCTCTGTTTTTGTGGCTACATCCTCGCAGCGACTAATTTGGTATTACTGATAACAATCTGTTTTTGGATGAATAAAATATATTAATCTCCGCTATCTAGATTTTCACCGCTTTGATACAAATTTCTTATATTTAAAACGAGAGTTGGCTGTAGCCGACAGCTATTAAATATCTATATATGTATGTATCTGTCGATCGCGATTTATCCGAGTTCGCCCAACTGTCGTTTAGCCTCAAATAAACCTACAGCGGCGCTGACAGAGAGATTCAAACTCCTGACTCCAGGCTGGCTCATGGGAATAAAAACTGTGGCATCGCAGGCATCCAAGACCAATTTAGGAATGCCGACAGTTTCTGAGCCAAACATCAACCAGTCGCTGGGCTGAAATTGGAATTGGGTATAACTGCATCGTCCACCAGTGCTGAATCCGATCGTTCGCCCTCCTCGCTCCTGCTGAAATATCTCAAAAGCAGCTAAGTCTTCGTGACAGTGGAGATTGACATAGGGCCAATAATCTAAGCCGGCCCTTTTCAGGTAGCGATCGCTAATTTCAAACCCCAGCGGGCCGACTAAATGCAATGTAGTGCCTGTGGCAGCGCAAGTGCGGGCGATATTGCCAGTATTCGGGGGAATTTGCGGGTGAATCAAGACAAGTTGGGGCATGAAGCTTTAAACAGTTGACAGTTGACAGTTGACAGTTGACAGTTGACAGTTGACAGTTGACAGTTGACAACCCCCATCGCCCCAAGGATAGCAATGGTTTCAGCGATTAAACACGTCTTGGCAGTTGCTATCAAAGCAAAAAATACAGCTATTGGCACATTTAGAAATCTACCCAAAGGTAGATACTATTCATAGCTTTTATTTATAACAGGTGCCGACTGCCATTGATTAAATATTCTGATTTGTTTTGCACTGCTACTGTTCAAGCGACTAACTGGCCGCACAAATTGTCTTCCAGCTCCCATTCCTGGTGAGCCATGCCATCAATCCCTTGGAGAATAATCGTGCGCGCATCCAAACCGCCCTCATGCAGTTTCAACCACTGTTGGGCGGTGTTGCCTTCCCGGAGAATCTTTTTGAGCGGCGAGAGAAAGCAACTAAAGCCACGTTTTTTGGCGATCGGCCAGACTTCCTGGTAAATTTCCTCAATCCAATCTCGCGCCAAAATCTTTCTGCCGTCTTGCCAGTGGGTGAGTTCGGCATCCAAACTTTTCCGGGATGCAGCAATTTCGTTGGCGTCGGTGAGGGCAACTAAGTCTTGATTGCGGGTGGCGGCCGGTAAGGTGCTGAGTGCTAAGGGGTCTAAGCCGGGGTCTTCCATCATCTGCCAAATACGAGCTTCTAGCAAGGCAGTGATGGCCAACAAAGCCAGAGGATTGACTTCAAGATCGCAAATTCTCAATTCGAGGCGGTTGAGACAGTAGGGGCGACGATCGCCATTTGGCCGCACAGCAGACCACAAATGGCGGACGTTTTGCATACTGCCGAGTTCTAGCTGTTCTTCAGTCCACTGGATGTAATGCTTGTGACTTTCAAACAGGGGGACGATCGCGGGAGTTTTGGGAAACAAACCCCACCGGGTAGAATGATAGCCCGTGACTTCGCCGTCGAGGAACGGGGAAGAAGCGCTCAATGCCAGGTATAGCGGTGCTTCGACGCGGGCGAGGCGGATGGCGCGCATCAGCATTTCTGGTTCGGAGATGCCGATGTTGATGTGAATGCTGGCAGTGACGACTTTGGTGCCGTAGGTTTGCTCGATGTAGGTGTGATAGGGGTTGTTGGGATCCGATCGGTAAAATCGATCGCTCCCACCGAGAGACAGGGTACTTCCCGGGAGCAAGGTATAGTCGCCCAACTGTTTGAGATACTCGCGCAGCCGGACTCGCGGCTTGACTAGGGCGCACAGCAGGCGATCGTAGCTGCACAGGGGGGCAGTCGTGTACTCCACATTGCGACTATCAGGCTCCCGCACAAATCCCTCTAGATCGGCGACTATGCGATCGGAGAGACCGACAACCTCACCTTCGGGCGTGCCGGTATACATTTCTACTTCAAAGCCTTTTGATAGCAGCACGTTTGTTCCTCAGCTAAGTTGAGTGCTAATTTCTAGTATCCCAAAAATTGAGCTATTCGTGCTATCTGCCACAGGGCAGATTCAACAGTTGACAGTTGACAGTTTGTAGGGGCGGTGGATGGTGCGGGCCCGCCCTCTCTTAACAGTTTGAGAGCGACCTCTACCTAGGGCGTCGGTTCAGTAAAAGCAATTGACACAAATCGCTTCGCTTAATCTCAATCCGGTAGTGATATTTTTTGCACTGTTAATAGGCGCGAGAGCGGCTGGACTTTTAGGCATATTTCTTGCTATTCCGCTAACGGGAGTGATAGTTAGTTGGTTTGATATTGAAGAAATGCAAGCGGAAGGTTAATTGATAGAACATTTCTCGTGTGGTGTCAGGTGCGTCGCCGTGAAATTGTCGATTTTTATCAGGGATTGTTTGTGGCGACGCACCCTACGAATACTGCTATTTTGGTGTCAGGTGCGTCGCCGTGAAATTGTCGATTTTTATCAGGGATTGTTTGTGGCGACGCACCCTACGAATACTCAAAGTCAATAGAAAAAGCAACGTAGGGTTTATCACTTGGCGGATATCTGACGGGGTAGAGTCAATTAATAAATTGTAAGTCAGTAGGAAATCTTGCTTCTTCTGGTTGGGGATCGTAAATGTAATCGCAGTCAAAGCGCATAGCTTGAGAGTGGCGGCTGATCGAAAATCCGCAATGAGTCACCATTTCTGTAGTAAAAGTAGCCATGACTAACTCGATAAGTTTTCTGTAAGAAATGTTAGGCTGTTGAACGTAATAAGCGCGTCTGGCAAAAAAGATTCTCTCATCTTTCGGTACAATTATGGCATTGATTTTGTGTGCGTGTTGAATCGGCTTGATATAGCTTTCAATAAACTGCGACTGATTTTTTTGTAGTCTGGCTAATCTTTCGTGTTGCAACCAACTCATTTGAAACACAATTTTAATAAATTCAAAACCCAAAATGTAGTTAAAAACATTATTGCGTTCTTCTGTACTCAATACGAAACGCAGTGCCGACTCTAAATATTGGTCTGTTTCCCGGAGCGCTTGTTGAGATGAGTGGATATAAAATTGTTTGATGTAGCTTCTTAAATCAGATTCGTTTAATTCTTTTTTGACTCGGAATCTGATTAAATACTCTTTGACTCGATGTAGAGTATCTACATCTTCAAACATTTTTGAGACTAAGCCGTCTGCTGTGTACTCATCTAAAAATTCTGCTTGAAAATCGGGAGTAGACGCGCACAATATGTAGGAGAGCGACAAAACGTAGCGCCGCTGGTTCCAAGGCAAGCTTTCTGCCCACTCCTTAACCTCTACAGGGAGTTTTTCCAGGACGGTATCTGTGTGGGGACGTTGAGAAAGGTCGGCATATTTATATTGTTGTTTAATCATTGCCTAAAACCTTGTATTAGTTAATTGACCGGGTAGTATATCGCAGTAAAGTAGAGGCCGGCAGTTACCACTTATATAATTTTTTATATACCTCTAAGGATAAACTATTTAGCGAGTAAAGGCGGTGATCTGTCTCACACTCTTGCGGACTTACCATCACAACTATGAACTTTATATATCACATTTTGGGGCCGCGAGTGTCACAGGAAATAATTATTCACGTCACTGGAGTAACGGTGGATTCGGTTGATGATGTAATCAGGGTGATTTATAACTTTTTGTTAATTAGGATTACTGAGGAAAATCATGAACTCGACTACAAGTATTTTACCTAAAAATCTTTGCCCAGACTTGACTTTTCGCGATCGCCTCGTTCAACCAGTGCGACAGTGGCTCTAGGGGCATTGAAGTGGGCGATCCTCTCCGAGGGCTGCGCTAACGGAAAATAGCTAGGTTGTTGTGTCAAGTTATACCCGCACGGTGCCCTTTTGAGAGAAATATCCATTTATTCGGACACTATGTTTTCCATATACCCCCGATGTGCAAGCTAAATCCTGTATATGAAGAATTAGTGGGGTTGCGTTTTCGATCGCTCTCGTTTTTGGCTGATGTATGCGGGGAAGATGTCACCCCGTACTGCTGATTGATGGGTCTGATACCTCGATCGCCTATCGATCGACCGTAGTGCATCTAGATTGTCTATGATAGTCGATGGGGAGAGGTAGAGAGCTCTAACAGCCTCACTCTTCCGGTAAACAGAGGGAGAGGATTTGAGGCGTTTTAATTAGGCATTAAAATATACAATTTAAATGCTGTAGAGCTTATCAATTATTTATTGGGTGCAGCGCTCTGCCAATTGCTCGATCGCCAATCTAGATCGCAATCGTTAATATCAGTGGATGCTTTGGATGCTTTTAAATGACAGCGGGCGTCCATCATTACGGTCAAGTCAACAACAATATCAAATCGTAGCAACAAAAACAACAGATATAACAATAATTTAACAATTTATTTTGCCTAATGGAAGTGAATATGTTTAACGCAACTGAACTGCTAATTAACGATTTTGTTTGGAGGCTAATTGAAGGCTATCGGCACACCTACGGTGGCTTTAAATCTGACTATGGCGAAATTATTGCTTGGGTAGCGGATATGGCTTTGGAAAATATTGCGAATAGCGATGCTCTTTACCACAATGTGGAACACACTATTTTAGTGACATTGGTGGGACAAGAAATTCTGCGTGGGAAGCACATCCGCGAAGGCGGTGTTTCCTGCGAACATTGGCTGCATTTCCATATTGCTTTGCTGTGTCACGATATCGGGTATGTCAAGGGCGTTTGTCGGCAAGATAGAACAGATTTAGGAGTGTATGCGACGGGAATAGGTGACATGAATTTAACGCTACCTAGGGGTGCAACTGATGCGAGTTTGACCCCTTATCATGTCGATCGGGGAAAGATGTTTGTTGAGGAGCGCTTTGGGGGTCACAGACTAATTGATGCCAACCTGGTTAAGCAGAATATTGAGTTAACTCGTTTCCCGGTTCCTCGGGATGAAGACTATCAAGATACTCTGAATTATCCGGGTTTGGTGCGGGCGGCAGATTTAATCGGTCAGTTGAGCGATCCGCGATATTTGCAAAAGGTAACTGCGCTGTTTTATGAATTTGAGGAGACTGGTCAAAATCAGGTGTTGAAGTATCGCAATCCGGCGGATTTGCGGGAGGGGTATCCTAAGTTTTATTGGAATGTGGTTTATCGGTATGTCAAGGATGCGATCGGCTATTTAGAATTGACGCAACAGGGGAAACAAGTTGTTGCTAATCTGAACGCAAATGTGTTTAGGGTGGAGCATTCTGAGGCGGGAGTTGAGGAGGTGGCTTCTGTGCGTTAGGCTTGGAGTTGAGCTGGGGCGGGCGTTCTGGTTGCTGATGCGATCGGGCGATCGTCCTATTTAATGTTAAGCTTGTGCATTGTTCTCGATCGGGCGATCGCAATATAGTAAAATATAGCTATACCCACAGCCGCTAGCAAATTTTAAAATATTTTGATTGTTATTGCTAGATAGATTGATTCGTTCAACTATTAAGAAAGAGAGAAGCCAACAATGAGATTCATTAATCCGAAAACCGATTTTGCCTTCAAAAAAATATTCGGCTCCAATCAAAGTAAACCAATCTTAATCAGCTTTCTGAATGCCATGATTTATGATGGCAATCCCACCATCACCGACCTAGAAATTATCGACCCCTATTTAGCATCGAGAGTCCAGTATCTCAAAGACTCTTACCTGGATGTTAAAGCCAGACTTACAGGAGGCGCAACTGTAATTATCGAGATGCAAGTTTTAAATGTAGAATCTTTTGCCAAACGGGTAGTTTACAATACTGCGAAAACTTACTCAACTCAACTGGTTCGCGGTGAAGGTTACTTTAAGTTAAAGCCTGTAATTGCTTTGACAATTACGGATTTTGAAATGTTTGACAATGACCGAGAAGTAATTTCTCACTTTGTGTTCAAAGAGAAAAAGCGTTTATTTGATTATGTGGATCCAGAAATAGAACTGATATTTATCGAATTGCCGAAATTCAACAAACAATTGGATGAGTTGGAAACTTTGACTGACAAGTGGGTTTATTTTATGAAAAATGCTCCCAGTTTGGAAGTTATACCGTCAACAATGGAAACTGTCTCGGAAATACAGCAAGCTTTTGAAATTGCTAATGAAACTAACTTGAATCCAGAGGAGTTGGCAGATTTAGAAGCACGCGAAAGGTATATTATGGATCAGCAGGGAATCTTGCGAAAGGGAATTGAAGAAGCACTTGCACAAGGAATGCAGCAAGGAATGCAGCAAGGAATGCAGCAAGGAATGCAGCAAGGAATGCAGCAAGGAATGCAGCAAGGAATGCAGCAAGGAATGAGAGAAAAGGCTTTGGAAATTGCTAGGCAACTTCTGAATGTACTTGACAATCAAACTATTAGTCAAACTACTGGTTTGAGTGTAGAAGATGTTCAAAACTTGCGGGAGGAATAGAAAGGAAAGATGCTCAGTGAGAACGATCGCACCAGAATCAAATTAGTTTGATCGTTTGGGCTTCAGTCGCGATCGAACGAGAGAAGACTTCAGTCGTGACTACTAACCTGTAGACGACTCTGCCATCTGTCTAAAGGAAGATTTTATTAAACGAGTAAATTACGTATTATGCTGTAAAAGTCAGGCAGAGGGAAAAGCTATCTCCGACTCTCACTCCCAATAGCTGACCAATCTTACAGTATCAAAAATAAATCTCATGACACCAGTCACTCCCAATCAAACTTCATCTCAATACGAAACTACCCAACCTGAAGAAAAAATTGACTCTCTGGTAGAAGAAGTTAAGCCAGAAACCGAACTCGATTTAGAATTCCTGTACACCAGAGATATTGAATTCCGCCAAGAAACAATTTATTTCATTGTAGTCGATCGCTTCTACGACGGCGACTCTACAAACAACGAAGGGCCAAACCCAGAACTTTACGATCCTGAAGGCAAAAATTGGGGCAAATATTGGGGCGGCGACTTGCAGGGAGTTATCGACAAACTCGATTACTTAAAAGATATGGGCGTTACTGCGGTATGGTTGACTCCGCTTTTTGAGCAAGTAGAAGCATTATTTGTCGAACAAGCTGCGATTCATGGCTACTGGACTAAAGATTTTAAGAGGCTAAATCCCCGGTTTATTTCCAAAGGTGACAATCCTTCTGTCAACCAAACACAAGAAACTAAAGATACGGTATTTGACAAATTAGTTGACGAGTTGCACCAGCGAAAAATGAAACTGGTACTCGATATTGTCTGCAATCACAGCAACCCGGATTTTAGTGGTAAAAAAGGGGAACTCTACGATGATGGCGTGAAAATAGCTGACTTTAATGAGGATAAAAATAACTGGTATCACCACTACGGGGAAGTCCAAAACTGGGAAGATGAATGGCAAGTCCAAAACTGCGAACTGTCTGGTTTGGCGACTTTCAACGAAAATAATACTGAATACCGCCGTTATATTAAATCAGCAATTAAACAGTGGCTGGACAGAGGGGTTGATGCTTTGCGGGTTGATACGGTTAAGCATATGCCGATCTGGTTTTGGCAGGAATTTAATGCTGACATTTTAGCGCACAGACCTGATGTTTTCATTTTTGGTGAATGGATTTACAGCGACCCGAGAAATGACCTTTCTGTCGAGTTTGCGAATGAGTCGGGGATGACTATTTTGGATTTTGGTCTGTGCGTGGCTATTCGAGAAGCTTTGGGATATTGTGCGGAGGCGGGATTTAAGTTAATTCAGGATGTTCTGGATTTGGATAGCCGCTATTACGGGGCGACGGAGTTGATTACTTTTATTGACAACCACGATATGCCGCGGTTTCAGTCGTTGAATGCCGATCGACAAATGCTGCGGTTGGCTATATGTTTAATGATGACGACTCGCGGCATTCCTTGCCTTTATTACGGTACCGAACAGTACCTGCACGATGATACGGAAGGGGGAAATGACCCTTACAACCGCCCGATGATGGAAAAGTGGGATACTGATTCGCCGATTTACCGCGATGTGCGGTTGCTGTCTGGGTTGCGGCGGCTGAATCCTGCTATTTCGATGGGGAGTCAGTGGCAAAAATATCTAACTGCTGATGTTTATTGTTACGTCCGCCGCTATCGCGATTCTGTGGTGTTTGTGGCGATGAATCGGGGCGAGTCTGTGACTGTTGAAGCGGTTGATACGGAGTTGCCAGATGGAGAGCATACGGAGGTTTTATCGCGCCGCAAGTTTGAAGTTAAAGACGGGATGCTGTATAATTTGGAGTTTGGCGATCGCGAAGTAATGATTTTTAGCCGCGTGGGAGAGCGAGTTAAGGGGAAAACTATTGTGCGGGCCCAGCTTAATAGTGTTAAAAGTCAGCCTGGGGAAAGAATTGTGGTGGTTGGAGATTGTCCTGAGTTGGGGAATTGGGATATTAGTAAGGCTTACCCGCTGGAGTATATCAATACTAATACTTGGTTTGGGGAAATTCCTTTTAATGAAAGTGCGGGGAAGTTGGTTTCTTATAAGTATGCGCTGCTGCGGGAAGGAATGTCGCCACTGCGAGAAAATTTGGTTTGTCGGCGCTGGGTTTTGGCTTCGGAAGGGACTGTGAAATGGCGGGATAAGTGGGTTTCGGGACGGGAGTCTTAGTTGGGATTTTTGATTTTGGTGTGAGAGAGTCAAACAATTTTAGGGTGCTTGTGGGCGCACCTTAGCGATGATTAAGGTTCGTAGTGCGGACTTCAGTCCGCAGCTTTTTGCGGACTGAAGTCCGCACTACGAACCGTTTTTGTTATGGTAATCGACCGGACATCATAATAAAACCGGGTTTTAAGAACAGCAGAGTGCAAAAATCCTGCATGAGATTCGGAAACAGCGATAAGGGTCGATCGCTCGATTCAAAGGACTTAAGCTTTTATGCTGTGTTAGTTGAAGCATTTATGTTTAACCTGATGTATATTTCTCCAGAGCAAGACCAAAAAATTCGCTACATCATCCGAGAGTGCGGTCAAGAAGCCCACAAGCTTGCAGCGGAACCTTTTGAAGTTTCCGAGAAAGGCCCAGATGACTACGTGACGAGTATCGATCGCTACTTAGACCGACAACTATCAGCAGCATTTAGCGCTTTGTTTCCTGAAGATGGCAGGATCACGGAGGAAAACACGTCCTCCAGAGCAGCTTACCAGGCAAATTACCGGCGCCTCTGGTGCATCGATCCCCTGGACGGGACGGAGGGATTTATTCAGGGAAAACAGCACTATGCTGTGATGGTGGGGCTGCTGTTGGAGGGGGAACCGGTGGCCGGCTGGATCTACGCCCCGGCTTTTGACCAAATGTATTTTGGCGGCAAAGATTGGGGATTGTTCCAAACTGTAGGAACCTCTTCGCCGCAGCCGATCGCTATGAGCAAACCCCCCGCTCCGACACCGTTAAATTGTAAAATTATTCTCGGCGACAGAGACCAGAAAAACTATGCCGCGGCGATCGCCCAAAGCATCCCGGGAGCAGAATTTTACTCGCTGGGAAGCTTTGGCTTAAAAGTTATGGAAATCATAGAAGGTCGAGCCGGTTTGTACCTGTATTTCAACGGTAGAGTTAAAGTGTGGGATACCGCCGGCCCTCTGGCCCTAGCAAAGGCAGCCGGATTGGTCTGTTGCGACTTGCAAGGTCAACCGCTGAGGTGGACGGCAGATGCGATCGAGCCGGAGTCTCTGGCCCACACGCAGTCGATCGCGATCGGTTGGCCGGATTACATAGAAGCTCTGTTGGGGAAAGTTCAACAGGCAGTGGGAGGCTGTTCGTCAGTTGACAGTTGACAGTTGACAGTTGACAGTTGACAGTTGGGAGCTACCCATAGCCGTCGATAGAAGAGGATTGGAGCAATGAATCATTTTGTTTGATTTACCCCGTTTAGGGGGAGGCTTCAGATCATCAGTTGACAGTTGACCTGTGACAGTTGACAGTTGAAGCTACCCATAGCCCAATACGGTTTACTTAAGATGGTCATTGTGAGGAACGTTAGCGAAGCGATCTCTTATGAAAGCAATCTCCTTATCTATTTTTCATAGCGGTTTACTCCCAAGGCGCTATACCAGTAAACGGTATTGACCCATAGCCGTCGATCGAAGAGGATTGGAGCAATGAATCATTTTGTTTGATTTACCCCGTTTAGGGGGAGGCTTCAGACCCAATTTTCAAGCGTAAAACTGTTTGGGATTAAAGAATCTGCCAATTTTACGCGAACCGCGCCTCTGCACCCTTATCATCTAAAGGAGTAACGGATTGTTTGTGTTCTCAAACAGCGATCGTTCCCTAGCTGTTGGGTGTCGCCTAATCTAATTTCCCACCTCCGCGAGTTTGCATGAAGACAGAAGCTTTCAGTGAGCTGTTCCCTCTATTTAAGGGTGCTAACCCAGAAACCTTGGGAGGGCTGCTATCCAATGCCGTTAAGCATGAGTATCCCCCAGGCCGAGCTGTGGTGATGGAGGATTCTTGGGGTAACGCGATTTATTTTGTGGTGTCCGGCTGGGTCAAAGTCCGGCGCCTGTCAAACGATCGAGCTGTATCAATGGCTATTTTAGGACGGGGAGCTTTCTTCGGCGAAATGGCCATTCTTGACGAATCTCCCCGATCGAATGACGTACTTGCTCTATCGCCCGTGCGGCTGATCAGCGTTACGGCTCAGCGATTTATCCAAACCCTGTTTAAAGATCCGCAATTGCATCACCGGATGCTGCAACTGATGGTGCGGCGCCTGCGCCAAACCAATCTTCGCTCTCAACTACAGAACCGCCAGCCAGCGGTTAAACTAGCAAATACTTTAGTTGAGCTGGGAGAAAACTACGGTCAGAAAACTGCTGAGGGCAGAGATATCTTCAATATCCCTTATGAAGATTTAGCTGACGTGACAGGTATCGCCCTAGATGAAACCAGCAAAATTATGGAAAAACTAGATAGTAAAGGCTGGATCAAAATCGATCCAGAGCGCCAAACTATCCATTTGATCAACCTCAAGCACTTGATGAATTTGGCAAGTCAATGACCGATGTCACTTATGAGGATACCTCGTCCGCTGCCGATCGCGCGATCGGACAACTAACAGCACCGACTATTCACTATTCGGTGGCGATGCCCAATCCTGAATCCCACCTGTTTGAAGTGACTTTGCGCGTGCAAGGTTGGGCGGAACCTGTTCTCGATTTAAAAATGCCTGTCTGGACTCCCGGTTCTTACTTGGTTCGAGAATACGCTCGCCACCTGCAAGATTTTCGATCGCAATCCGGCGATTCCCTGCGGGATAGCTGCGCCACGCGTGCTTTACCTTGGCGCAAGATTAGCAAAAATCACTGGCAAATCGAGACAAATTCAGTGTCGGATGTCACGGTTTGCTACCGGATTTTTGCCAACGAACTGACTGTACGAACCAATCATTTAGACTCGACTCACGGTTATTTTAATCCAGCAGCTCTGTGCTTTTTCTTGCCCGGTTTTGAGCGCCACTGCTATACCGTGACAGTTGTGCCACCGCAGCCCCAATGGCGCACAGTCACAACGTTGCCAACTGTTTCGGGCGATAATCTTACTTTCGCTGCTGCGGATTTTGACACCCTTGTCGATACTCCTTTTGAGATTGGATGTCACGAGTCCTACGATTTTGAAGTGCTGGGAAAACCCCATCAGCTTGTAGTTTGGGGACAAGGCAATTTAGAACCAGAACGGGCAATTCAAGATATCAAGAAAGTCATTGAGGTAGAAGCAGAAATGTTCGGCGGTTTGCCTTACGACCGCTATGTGTTTTTGTTGCATTTGTCTGGCTCTGGTTTTGGCGGCTTGGAACACAAGGATAGTTGCACTCTTAACTATTCGCGTTTTGGTTTTCGGGCTAAGGAAAAGTACGAACGGTTCATTCAATTGGTGGCTCACGAGTTTTTTCACCTCTGGAATGTCAAGCGCATTCGACCGAAAGCTCTCGAAATATTTGACTACGAACAAGAGAATTATACTCCGTCTTTATGGTTCTCTGAAGGCACGACAAGTTATTACGATTTGCTAATTCCTTTTCGAGCGGGTCTCTATGGCGTGAAAGGTTATATCCAAAATATTGCTAAAGAAATCACTCGCTTGCAGACGACTCCGGGGCGGAACGTGCAGCCTGCGAGCGAGTCGAGTTGGGATGCTTGGATTAAACTTTATCGCAGGGATGCTAATAGCGACAATTCTCAAATTTCCTATTATTTGAAAGGGGAATTAGTTTCGTTTTTGCTGGATTTGTTGATTCGAGCTAAACACGGCAACGCGCGATCGCTCGACGATGTGATGCGTTTGATGTGGTGGCAGTTTGGCGGTGGTTCTCCTGAAAATGAAGATTTTGACCAGAAGTCGCCAACAGAGCCAAAGCCGGGGCATTTGACATCAAATGGCAAGTTAAATGCTCCCTCGCGGACGGCAGAAATAGGCTTTACTCCCGAAGAGTTGCAAAGTGCGATCGAGTCTGTAGCCGATATGGATTTGAGTGACTTTTTTGCGCGCTATGTAGACGGTACAGAAGAGTTGCCTTATAACGAATATCTGGAACCTTTCGGGCTGCAAATTTGGGTAGATGAAAGCGAGCAAACGCCTCGGATGGGTTGGACGTTGGGAGCGGAAAACGGGCGGCAAATGGTTAAATTTGTCGAAGCAGAATCTCCGGCACAATTGGCGGGAATTGACGCTGGGGACGAGTTGCTGGCGATCGCAGGTTTTCGAGTAAATGCCGAACAAGTGGCAGAGAGGCTGAAAGACTATCAGCCGGGGGACACGGTAGAAGTGACAGTTTTTCATCAAGACGAACTGCGGACTTGTTCTGTTACTCTCGCCCAGCCGCGCCCCGGCCGTTATTCGATCGTACCAGTCGATCGGCCAAGCACTATTCAGAAACAAAACTTTACTGGATGGCTGGGTGTTCCTCTGTCGAATTTGTGAGATAAATAAAGGGAAGGGGAAGGAGAAGGGGGAACACAAAAAAGGACGATCGAATTACCAATTACCAATTACCAATTCCCCATTCCCCATTACCAATTTTCAATTCCCAATTAGCAATTACCAATTTTAATTATGCAAACCCCACCTCCTCCATCAATTACGCCTCGCCAGATGAACCTGCTGCGAATCGTTGCCTCTATGGCCTGGGCTGATGGCGAACTCGCGACAGAAGAAGTTAATTTAATGCTCGATCGCTTTTGCCGTTTGTTTGCCGCAGATGACGACGCCCAACAAATGCAACAGGAACTGCGGGATTACATCATGCAAAATATTCCCCTTGATGAGTTGATTCACCAACTAGAAACTCAAGAGGAAAAAGAATTAGTCTTGCAACTCGGCTATGAAGTGATTGCATCTAGTTCTCGCACTCCCGACGAACCAAACATTAACTCTGAGGAAGCCGCAGCTTATCAAAAATTAGTGCAGTTGCTGAATCTTCCAGAAGATGCAGTCAAGCGTATTGAAGCAGAAGCATCATCTGCGACACCTACTTCGGAGGGAATTGTAGAGAAGATAGCTCACAAATTAGAACAGTTCATCAAACGCTAGTTTGGGACTGGCGCGCGGCTGATTCCTGGTTGATTCCTGTATTTCTTGTTACTAAACCTGAAATTTTTAAGAGCAACCGGGAATAAATCCCATGGGTAATTCTTTTTTATTTAATACTTTTGGACTGGGTAATATAGCCCTTCTCAGATAGGTGAGGTACGTTGTTGGGCTTTAGCCCTCTTCGTTTGGGCTTCAGCCCTCTTCGTTTAAGCGGTTATATAAGCAGTCAGTCATACCTCATCTTTCTGATAAATGCTATACAATTTTTTCCAAATAATGGAACCTAACAATTATTGTGCAAGAGTCTTAGAAAGAGTTGTTGATTCTCTCGAATGTGTAATATCAAATCCGGCTGTCCCGGAATGATTGAACCGCAGAGGGCGCAGAGAACACAGAGGGAGAAAATAGAGAGATGAATCATCTGACGATGAAAGAGCAGATTTGATATATAGCCTTTCTCAAAAGGATGAGGTAGGTATAACTGACAGCTTGTATAACCACTTATTAGAATTAAGAGGGCTGAAGCCCAACAACATACCCGATGTTTTTAATAACACCAATAACCAATAACCAATAACCAATAACTAATAACCAATGACTAATAACTCTTTAAAATTATTGTTTCTATCAACTTCTGTAGGTCAACTCGGTTCGGGGTTGGGCGGCGGAGTCGAACTTACAGTCCTCAACATTGCTAAAGAATTGCAGCGCAGAGGTCATAAAATAACAGTTGTAGCGCCGACAGGTTCAGTTTTAGAATCAATTCCAGTTATCGAAATTGCGGGGGATTTGCAAGTAACAGCCCAAACACAAGATTACCACGATCCTATTGTGATGCCGGCCGATCCTGTGCTGGCGAATATGTGGGAATATGCTCGCCAAGTTCAGGATGATTGGGATTTGATTGTTAACTTTGCCTACGATTGGCTGCCGTTTTATTTGACGCCATTTTTTAAGACTCCGATCGCACATTTTATCAGTATGGGCTCCATGTCGCGATCGTTCGATCGCATCGCCGGACAAATCGCCGTCAAATTTCCCGGTACGCTGGGAGTTTGCACTCTTACCCAAGCCCAAACCTTTGCCTTTGCTAGCGAGTGCAAGTTGGTGGGAAACGGCGGCATCGATTTATCGCTGTACGAATTTTGCAGCGAACCGGAACTAAAATTAGCTTGGCTGGGCCGCATCGCCCCGGAGAAAGGCTTAGAAGATGCTGTGGCGGCGGCAAAAATTACAGGCATTCCCCTAAAAATTATGGGCAAAATGCAAGATGAGGATTATTGGCAAAAAATTTGTACAGATTACCCGGATGCTCCGGTAGAATATTTAGGGTTTCTGACAACAACCAAAATGCAAGAGCAAGTCCGCAAGTGCCGAGCATTGTTGATGACGCCGCGCTGGGTGGAAGCTTTCGGAAATGTCGCGATTGAGGCTTTAGCGTGCGGTGTGCCTGTGATTGCCTACGAGCGCGGGGGGCCGGCGGAAATTGTGCGAGACGGGCTGACGGGCTTTTTAGTGGAACCTGATAGTGTAAATGGCTTGGTAAGCGCGATCGACCGTTTAGATAAAATTGACCGCAGTGCTTGCCGGCGACAAGCAGAGGTAGAATACAATTTAGTCGTGGCGGGCGAACTTTTTGAACGCTGGTTCAAGTCTATTGTAAAATTGAGTCAAATAAACTCTTAATCGACCACAATAAAAGACCACAAAAATAACTATGGCAACTGAACGTTTAGTGCTTTTATCGAGCAGAGAAATCGAAAAAATGCGTCAAGCTGGCCGCTTAGCAGCTCAGCTTCTCCTGCATCTTGAACCAATGATTAAACCGGGTGTCAGCACTCTGGCAATTAACGACGAAGCGGAACGCTGGACTTTAGCCCACGGTGCAAAAAGTGCTCCGTTAGGTTATAAAGGATTTCCCAAATCTCTGTGTGCTAGTGTCAATGAAGTTGTCTGTCACGGCATCCCGAATGCTAAACAAATTCTCAGGAAAGGTGACATTGTTAACATTGATGTAACACCTTTGGTTGATGGCTATCATGGCGATACTTCTAAAACTTTTTTTGTTGGGGAACCTTCACCTGTAGCTAAAAGGTTAGTTGAAGTAACTGAGGAATGTCTCAGAAGAGGAATTGCGGAAGTTAAGCCTGGTGCTCGTACCGGTGATATCGGTGCGGCGATTCAAGAATATGCCGAAGCCCAAGGTTTTTCGGTGGTGCGAAATTTTGCGGGACACGGCGTGCATCGCGTTTTTCACACTGAACCGGAAATTTTGCATTACGGCAAGCGGGGGACTGGAAAGAAGCTCAGACAAGGCATGGTTTTTACCATTGAGCCGATGATTAATGAGGGCACTTGGGATGTGGAAATTTTGGCCGATGGTTGGACTGCGATCACTAAGGATGGTAAGCTTTCGGCTCAGTTTGAACACACTCTGGCTGTGACTGATTCTGGGGTGGAAATTCTGACTTTGCCGTAGGTGTGAAGGGTAGAAATTCGCCGCATGGAATTCCGACTTAGGTACGTTGTTGCGCTTGAGCGCTCTTACTATTATATATGAAAAGAGCGCTAAACCTTATTAGGTACGTTGTTGCGCTTGAGCGCTCTTACTATTATATATGAAAAGAGCGCTAAACCTTAAATGCGTACCTTAAATGAAGTTTGAGATTGTAGGGAATCAGCGTTATTAGTACATATAAAAAAGAGCGCCCAAGCGCAACTACGTACTTTAAATGCAAAGAGCGCTGAAGCGCAACTACGTACCTAAGAGCGCCCAAGCGCAACTACGTACCTTTTTGAGCGCTAAAGCGCAACTACGTACCTTAATACATAAATTATTAATATGAAATGGCTGCAACCGGGAGATTTGCTGCGGGTAATTGCACCTAGCGGCGCGCTGCGAGAATTGACTAATTTTGAACGCGGTTTGGAAATTTGGAAATCCCGCGGCTATCGAGTTGAATTAACACCCGGTTTTGACGATCGCACTGGCTATTTGGCCGGTTCCGACGCAAACCGCGTCCGACAGTTGGCAGATGCCCTCAGTGACCCGGATTGTCGCGGTATTCTGTGTGTTCGAGGCGGTTTCGGCAGCACTCGACTTTTGGAAAAAGCAAAAGTCGGACAAAAGGAAAACCCGGAACTCCAAAAAAGTGAAAATGCCCGATGCCCAATGCCCGATGCCCAATTCCCAATTAGCAATTCCCATGCACCGAAATGGTTAATCGGCTTTTCCGATATTACGGCTTTGCTGTGGAATGACGATAAATTGGGGATTTGGGGGGTTCACGGGCCGCTGCTGACAACTTTGGGGGCGGAACCGGATTGGTCGGTCGATCGACTTTTTGACTGCATCGAAGGCCGTCCGTTACAATCTTTGCAAGGTAAGGGATGGGCTGGTGGCAAGGCTTCGGGGCGACTGTTGCCGGCGAATCTGACGGTGGCTACTCATTTGCTCGGAACCCCGTATCAACCGAATTTGACTGGTGCTATTCTCGCATTTGAGGATGTTTCGGAGGCTCCTTACAGAGTCGATCGTATGTTAACTCAGTGGCGGATGGCGGGGGCTTTTGCGGGGGTGCGGGGGATTGCTTTGGGACGGTTTAGTCGCTGCGAGGTTGGCCCGGATAGTCCTAGTTTTAGTATAGAAGAGGTTTTGCGCGATCGGCTCTTTGACTTGAATATTCCCATTGTCTCGGATTTGCCGTTTGGGCATGAAGGGGTTAACGCTGCTTTACCGATGGGAATTGAGGCGAGTCTCGATGCTGAATCGGGATTGCTGATTTGTGGGGATACATCGCAACTTTAGATGCGACATCAACGTCTGTAAGTTTAACTTGATATTTTGCACCAGCTAAATAGCTGATCCCCCCTAACCCCCCTTAACAAGGGGGGAACCGGAAGCGCTCTTTCCTCCCCCTTCTTAAGGGGGATAAGAGGGGGATCGAGACTCTGCTAAAAGCGAGATTTCTCAAGGGTTTTTGGCCCGCCGATCCCCCCTAACCCCCCTTAAGAAGGGGGGAACCGGAAGGGATCTTTCCTCCCCCTTCTTAAGGGGGATCGAGACTCTGCTAAAAGCGAGATTTTTCAAGGGTTTTCGGCTTAAGTTGAGACTAATGGTTAACACGGTTGGCAGAAATTAGATTTAAAATAGAGAGTGTATGCAAATGTCGGCGCAAACAATGCAAAAAGATTTTAAAATTTTTGAGAGGTTGATATGAAAGCACACAACTTGTTAAATAGTATTGCTGCCACTGTGCTAGTTGCGGGATTGGCACTTACGGCGATTCCTCAGAGTGCTGTTGCCGAATTGATACAAAATAACGATCGCATCGATGGAGTAATCCGCCGCAATTCCCCGATTTACCGTTTCCGAAATATGTGGACGCCCGGTGCTCCGACGGAAGAATTGCGCGGTCAAGAATACACTTTCAACGCTCGGGAAGGCGACAACATTGAAGTGTTTTTAGATACGGATAGAAGTCGCGGTTTTACTCCCGTCATGGTACTATTTTACGGAAATAACAAACAAGTTGCTTTTACCCAAGACCGTTCTTTTAATTATGTGATTCCCCGCAGCGGCGATTACAAGCTTTTGGTGTTAGCGAAAGATGCTGCGAGGGGCGGTAGCTACACGGTGGAAGTTTCGGGAATTGATGGCGGCGACAGACGGGCTAGTAATAATAGATGGGATGACAGAAGCGATAGGGGGCGTAGCATCAGCAGCTACGATGGAGAACGAATTTTGCGAGATGATTTTGGCTTAAACCCGATCGACTGTCGCCTCAGACGTACTATGGTAAGAGTAAGATTTGATAGTGCCGGCAGAGACGGGACTTATTGCGCTGTACCGACTAGGGCTGTTCCCGCGGGCGATTATTATTACAATTCGCGGACTAGGGATTTAGATTCGGCGAGGGCGGATGATGGTAGATTCGATCGATCTAATGATAATAGCAGGTTCGATCGTCCCGAGCAATGTCGCGTATCTGTAGGCGGAGTGTGTGTGACTAGGTAAGCCGGAAAAAATCATCTTTTCCGAGGAATTGTAGGGGCGGGTTCACCCTGATTTGTAACTCAAATCAACAATATTTATAAACCCGCCCCAACCCAACCAACCAACTCTGATTAGGAATAGGTTTTTGTGGTTCTGCGATGGGTGGGTGCGGGTTTTTGAGTGAGTCGATTTCATTGTAGATTTGGGTGAACCCGCCCCTACAAATTTTGGTGGGTTAGATATTTTTTTGGATTCATGAATATGTGATTGCATTAAAATAAAGTGCCGTGAAGCGATAGCAAAAATTCGACATCTAAACTGTTTGATCCGCGTCGCGTATCTGTAGGCGGAGTTTGTGTGACGAGGTAAGCCGGAAAAAATCATTTTTTCCGAGGAATTGTAGGGGCGGGTTCACCCTGATTTGTAACTCAAATCAACAATATTTATAAACCCGCCCCAACCCAACCAACCAACTCTGATTAGGAATAAGTTTTGTGGTTCTGCGATGGGTGGGGGCGGGTTTTTGAGTGAGTCGATTTCATTGTAGATTTGGGTGAACCCGCCCCTACAAATCTTGGTATTTTAGATGATTTTTGAGATTCATGAATATGTGATTGCATTAAAATATGGCGGATGATGGTAGATTCGCTCTAATGACAATAGCAGATTCGATCGTCCCGAGCAATGTCGCGTATCTGTAGGCGGAGTGTGTGTGACTAGGTAAGCCGGAAAAAATCATCTTTTCCGAGGAATTGTTGGGGCGGGTTCACCCTGATTTGTAACTCAAATCAACAATATTTATAAACCCGCCCCAACCCAACCAACCAACTCTGATTAGGAATAGGTTTTTGTGGTTCTGCGATGGGTGGGGGCGGGTTTTTGAGTGAGTCGATTTCATTGTAGATTTGGGTGAACCCGCCCCTACAAATCTTGGTATTTTAGATGATTTTTGAGATTCATGAATATGTGATTGCATTAAAATAAAGTGCCGTGAAGCGATAGCAAAAATTCGACATCTAAACTGTTTGATCCGCAATAAATTGGTATATATTCGACCAGCTAATTAATTTTTTTTTATGATTGTAGTGCGGGTTCAAGAACTCGGTTTCTTGGTAGAATCAGGTTTTTTATTGTGTCGCGAGTTTCCATTCCATTAGTTTCCCCAGCGAGTGGGAACCCCTCCATTATACACCCTATACAGCGCAAAGTTTCCAGAGGCTGTTTGCGACGGTCAGGTATTTTTTATGGAAGTCACATCTGTGTTAGCTAATAAGTTTTTTAATTTGAGTGAAAAAAAGCGATCGCTCATCAAAAGAGCGATCGCTTTTTTTTACATCAAGCTAGGGCGCAATCCTTTCCCAATCTCAACGCATGAATTAACCAGCTAACGATACCACGTTCGTAAATCCGTTAGCAGAAACAGGCAAGATCTGAATATTACAGCGGATCTCGTCATTGTCCGCTCCAGGATCTTCCTGAAGCAAACTCCTGAGAGCCTTAGCAGTACGCATACGTGAAAATGTCTGCGGAGTTCCGCCTGGTGTCACTTCAATTGCTTGGACTGGTAAGAATTTGTCTAGCAGAATTTCTCCAGTGGTACCAAACGGTAGCTCTACTCCAGTAACTTGGATAGTTTCCAGAAATTTCCACTCGAACGGCGATGCCGTTAAATTCCGTTCGGCGGGGCTGAAAGTTACATCATAGGTCACTTGAATAGTTACCTTTTCTGGGCTGCCGGCAATCGGAGTTATAATTAGGTTTGGGACAGAAATTATTGCCATGATTAGTTCCTCGGTGTACTTAAGTAATAGACTTCTCCAATAATTACTGTGGAACAGGCATCTTGCTTGTTCAAAACATTTTTTTTGGAGATGTCTAATTTGTAACTTCCTTCAATAGTGTGTTGCAAGTCGCTTTTTTGTGTTAACTCATTTGTGTTAACTCATTTGTGTTAACTCATTTGTGTTAACTCATTTGTGTTAACTCACTTGAGTGACACTCATGAACTTGTGGCGAGAAGTTAATCTAATTTCTAGTAATGGATAATGGGTAATAAGTCTCGAATCGATCGCCAGTTACAAATTACAAATTACAAATTACCTATTACCCGGTAGCCAAATATACATTTTCCTCAAGTATCCGAAAGAGCCTAATTTACCGCCAGCCTCGCAACCAACAACCCGACTCTCCAAAATCGAACTCAGCCGCTCCTCTCATCTCCTTCACGGCCGATCGCCGAATTTTCGATCGAAAAGGACGATCGCACAGTGGTAAGCTACCAAAGACATTAAAATATCTAAGGTAGAGACAAGTTAAAATGTCAGCATTAAATGAAGTTCCCTTGCTACTGCGGGCAGCCCGCGGCGAAACCCTAGACCGCCCGCCCGTGTGGATGATGCGTCAAGCCGGCCGCTACATGAAGGCTTATCGAGATTTGCGAGAAAAGTATCCATCCTTTCGCGAACGTTCTGAAATACCCGAAGTTGCGATCGAAGTTTCGCTTCAGCCGTGGCGCGCGTTTCAACCCGACGGCGTAATTTTGTTTTCCGATATCGTCACCCCAATGCCCGGTTTGGGCATCGACATGGACATCGCCGAAGGTAAAGGCCCGATTATCCACGCACCCATCCGCACTCAGCAGCAAATCGACGCCCTGCAACCGCTGAATCCAGAAGAAAGTTTGCCGTTTATCAAAACAATCCTCAAATCCCTGCGTGCGGAAGTCGGCAACAAATCCACCGTGCTCGGTTTTGTCGGCGCGCCCTGGACTTTAGCCGCCTACGCCGTTGAAGGCAAAGGTTCTAAGGATTATGCCGTTATCAAAAACATGGCATTTTCCGATCCAACTTTACTGCATCAGTTGCTCTCAAAATTTGCAGATGCGATCGCAGTTTACGTCCGCTATCAAATCGACTGCGGCGCCCAAGTAGTGCAAATGTTCGACTCCTGGGCCGGCCAACTGTCCCCGCAGGATTACGACACCTTCGCCCTACCATACCAAAAACAGGTATTCGAGCAAGTCAAAAAAACCCATCCCGACACCCCGCTAATCCTGTTAGTCACGGGTAGCGCGGGCCTCCTCGAACGCATGACAACATCCGGCGCCGATATCATCAGCGTCGATTGGACGGTTGATATGGCCGACGCCCGCAAGCGTTTGGGCCCCAACATGAACGTTCAGGGAAATCTGGATCCCGGCGTATTGTTTGGTTCTCAACCGTTTATTCGCGATCGAATTCTTGATACAATTCGCAAAGCGGGCGATCGCGGACACATCCTCAACTTAGGACACGGCGTATTGCCGGGAACCCCCGAAGATAACGTGCGTTTCTTCTTTGAAACCGCCAAACAAGCCGACAAATTGCTCGCAGTTACTGCTTGAATTTGACAGGAATTCAAACCCCAAAAACCCGTAGGGGCGGGTTCACCAACAACCTTAAAAGTTACAAACAAGTGAAATAAACCCGCCCCCAATACTTAAATTTGACAGGAATTCAAACCCCAAAAACCCGTAGGGGCGGGTTCACCAACAACCTTAAAAGTTACAAACAGGCTACATAAACCCGCCCCCACCCACCGAAAATCCCCTTTAAATTCTGGTAATAAAACCCGGAGATCCCCCCTAACCCCCCTTAAGAAGGGGGGAACAAGAGCCTTCAAAGTCTCGCTAAAAAACGAGGTAATCAAGAGCATTCAAAGTCCCCCTTCTTAAGGGGGATTTAGGGGGATCATACCTCAACTGTCACCCAAATTAATTGCCTACTAAAGCCTGAATTTCACACAAATAACTCCCCCTCTCCCCCAACTGTCAACTGTCAACTGTCAACTGTCAACTGTTGAACCCCTCTCCTCTCCCCCCTTCCCCTTCTGCAAATGACAAAAAAAATTTTCATAACGGGTGCAAGTGGCTGTATCGGTCACTACATGGCCGAAACCTTGATTCAACACACAAACCACGAACTCTACCTATTAGTTCGCAACCCCGATAAGCTAAAATTTGACTGGAAAGCGCGATCGGGTATCAATATCATACAAGGCGACATGAGAGATATCGATCGCCATTCCGAACTTCTGCAAACAATAGATGTAGCAATTTTAGCAGCCACAGCTTGGGGAGGCACCCAAGAAGTTTTTGATGTCAACGTCACCAAAACGCTGCGCCTAATCCAACTACTTTCGCCCCAGACTTGCCAACAAGTAATATACTTTTCAACCGCCAGCATTCTCGGTAGAGATAATAACTTGCTCAAAGAAGCAGGCGAACTGGGGACAGATTATGTTCGCTCCAAATACGATTGCATGACGCAATTATCTACGTTAACAAACGTACCTCCAATTACCGCACTTTACCCAACCTTAGTATTGGGAGGAGACGCCGAAAAACCAGTTTCTCACCTATCATCCGGTTTGCCGCTTGTCGCCAAATGGATTGGCTTGATTCGCTGGCTGAAGGCAGATGGCAGTTTTCACTTCATCCACGGTGCAGACATTGCTACAGTAGTTAATTACTTAGTCGAACATCCGTCCGATTCCGAAGAGCCGCGACATTTTGTACTCGGAAATTCGGCGATTACCGCGAACGAAGTTGTCGAACAAGCTTGCAAGTATTTGCATACAAAAATCTTCTTTCGGATTACTCTGTCACCTTGGCTTGCCGATTTCTTTATTTGGTTGTTCCGAATTCAGATGGCTGCTTGGGATAGATTTTGCATCAGCTACCGCCATTTTACCTATCAAAATCTGGTCAATCCCGAAAGCATCGGATTGCCGAGTTACTGCGGCACAGTTGCTGATATGTTAAGAACTAGCGGGATTCCAGATAAAAATACAAAGTAGTCCGTACACTCCGCACCAATATCAGAGCGAGTTCGGGGAGGGAGTAAGAAAAAGTTCACAAATGATATCATTTCTGGTTGTATCGGAATGATTTAACCGCAGAGAGCGCAGAGGACACAGAGAGAGAAGATAGAGATGAATACCGATGCAATCGGATTTGATATTTAGGATTGCTATAGAAGCCGATCCCACAAAAAAGATTGTGGGATCGGCTTATAGCATCGTCCCTAATTATTTTTGGGCTTCTCAAATCCCATCCCACAAGAAAAACAATTTGTGGGACGTTGCTCCTAGCCCGTCCCTAATTCTTTATCCTATTCAACTTTACTATTTCAAATTCTTTTTTGCCTGATTCGGGCACTTTTGAAGCGATTATCGTCAATCCATGGTGAGATACGATAAGATATCAACATTTGCTAACTATAACAGGGAACTGCAAGCTGAAAATTGCGCCCATTATCTTTGTGTTAGGGGGTGTCGCCCCTTTCTAGATAGTCGATCGCGCGCAAGATCGTAATTTTAGCCTTAACATTAAATATTGAGAGTCGATCGAACTCTCAAACGCCAGCCAGATCGCAAGTCTTTTAGTGATGTGAGGTTTAACATACTATGCGAGTGCTTCTAGTTTACCCCCTGTTCCCGAAAACATTCTGGTCTTATGAGAAAATCCTAGAATTAGTCGATCGCAAAGTGCTGCTTCCACCGCTGGGTTTGGTCACAGTAGCAGCCATTCTACCCCAAGAATGGGAATTCAAGTTAGTCGATCGTAACATCCGACAAATCACCGAAGCAGAATGGGAATGGGCAGAGCTCGTTATTCTGTCAGCGATGATTGTCCAAAAAGAAGACTTGCTAGACATCATCCGCGAAGCCAAGCGGCGCGGTAAATCCGTAGCTTGCGGTGGCCCCTACCCAACTTCCGTACCCGAAGAGCCCCAAGCAGCCGGCATCGATTACCTGATTCTCGACGAAGGCGAAATCACCCTACCGATGTTCGTCGAAGCCATCGCGCGCGGTGAAAAAAGTGGCATTTATCGATCGGACGGCGTCAAACCCGATGTTACCACAACCCCAGTACCCCGCTTCGACCTGCTCGAATTAGACGCCTACGATTCGATGTCAATTCAATTTTCGCGCGGCTGTCCTTTCCAGTGCGAATTCTGCGACATCATCGTCCTCTACGGGCGCAAACCCCGCACCAAAACCCCCCAACAATTAATAGCAGAATTAGACTGTCTCTACAACTTAGGTTGGCGGCGAGGCGTCTTCATGGTAGACGACAACTTTATCGGGAACAAACGCAGCGTCAAACTGTTGTTAAAAGAATTAGAAGTTTGGCAAATAGAACACAAATTCCCCTTCAACTTCAACACAGAAGCATCCATCGACTTAGCCCAAGACCAAGAATTGATGGACATGATGGTGAAATGTCATTTCAACGCAGTATTCCTCGGAATTGAAACCCCCGACGAAGAAAGCTTGCAAATGACCAAAAAATTCCAAAACACTCGCAACTCCCTGATAGAATCAGTAGAATTAATTGCCAAATCAGGTTTGCGAGTCATGGCCGGATTCATCATCGGATTCGACGGCGAAAAACCCGGTGCAGGGCAACGCATCGTCAACTTCGCCGAAGCAGCAGCAATCCCCAGTACAACCTTTGGAATGCTGCAAGCTTTGCCGCACACTGCACTGTCGCACCGACTAGCAAAAGAAGGCAGATTGCGCGACAAATCCGGCAATTTGAATCAGACTACATTAATGAACTTCATTCCCACCCGGCCGCTAGAAGACATCGCCAGGGAATATGTCCAAGCATTTTCTGACGTGTACGATGCTGAGAAATACTTAGACCGCACCTACCGCCACTTCTTGATGTTAGGTGCACCTACAGCAAATATACCATCAAGAATCCCCAGTTGGATCGACTTGCGAGCGCTGCTAACAGTAGTTTGGCGCCAAGGAGTCAAGCGTTCAACTCGCTGGAAGTTCTGGCATCATTTATTTAGCATTCTCAAACGCAATCCCGCCGTTTGGGATCACTATTTAACAGTGTGCGCCCACAACGAGCATTTCCTGGAATACCGCCAAATTGTGCGGGATGAAATCGAAGAACAACTAGCCGAGTTTTTGGCTGACGAAGCTCAACAGGCGCAACAAAAAGCCCTGATTGCTTCCATTGCTGAAAAACAAGTGCAAGTAGTTTAAGATTTACATTTATCTGGAAGGGTAATCAGAAACCGGGTTTTTTACAAATATCTTTCGTCGCAGTCGATCGATTAGGTAAAAACCCGGTTTCTTTATGCGCTATGTGAGTATATGTAGGGTGTGTCGCTATGAAAAGTCCCTAAATGCGATCGATAATTTCATGGATGCGCACCTTACAGAATAGTTCAGAAAACAAGTGTTAAGTTTTTTCCTCTCGCGATGGAACAGGTGCGAATCTATTAGACTGTCGCTCTTTCTTGAAGATTGTCGATGTATCCGCACCCTAGGACTTTGCGTGCTAGAAATGTGAGTCAGAAACCGGGTTTTTTACAAAAATATTTCGTCGCAGTCGATAGATTAGGTAAAAACCCGGTTTCTTTGCTATAAGCGCACTAATCTCGTTTCCAGGCTCTGCGTGGAAATGTGATATCCTGCGGCTCTGCCACCTCTTGAGAGGGTAATCTAGTTTAATATAGTAGATAATTATGATATCATAGAATCCAAAACTTATTGACTGAAACTATATGACCACAATAACTACAATAACAACAGCCTCCCAACTAGCAGATTACTACATTTGGTTTGCCAATGACGTAGGCTCCTACCTCAGCAACCACAAGCTCCAAAAACTCTTATACTACGCCCAAGCATGGTATCTAGCCTTTGAAGACACACCGCTTTTTGATGAGGATTTTGAAGCCTGGGTACACGGGCCAACTATCCCCACTTTATTTTACGAATACAAAGAACAATTTGACTGGAAGCCAATTCTGAAAGAAGTAGAAAAACCCGAGTTCCCCGAAGAAGTACAAGAGTTTTTAGACGAGTTTTCAGACGAGTATTTCTTTCTCGATGCTTATGAGTTAGAATTGATGGTGCGCCGTGAAGATCCTTGGATTAAAGCTAGAGGTCGGCTGCCGAAAGATGAACCTTCTCATGCTATTATTACGAAGGAATTAATGCAAGAGTTTTACAAAACCCGTGTCATCGAAGAAAATTAAAAAGGCAGATATACGTCGCCAGCAATCTTTATCTAGCATCAATCGTCTAGATATCAAAATACCGGAAGGAGTTAGTTTTTCCTTCAGGTATTATCAGGATGACAAAGATAAATTTTCACTAGCTAACCGAGATTCTAGATATCTAGCATCTCTATTGAGAAGGCTACGGGATTTATCACAATTGAATTCTCAAGAAATCATCAATAATCAGAGTAAAAGCCTGCGCTGTCATGGCATAGCATGGCAAGATACAACGGAGCCTAATGGTTTTGGGATTCCCAATGAAGCTATGCTAGTAAATATTCCTTACCAATTTCAAATATCTGCTAATGAATACGGTAGGGTGCATGGATTTTTTAGTGAAAATATTTTTTATATTGTTTGGCTATATCCAGACCACAATCTTTATAGTTAAAATATCAAAATTTTTAGCATTCAATCCAGATTATATCAGATAAAAAACTTATTTAGCTAACTCGCTGTAGTGTGAATCAAGATTTTTTTGGCATTACTGAATCAAAGTATGATTTTGCTTGTAGGGGTAGTGCCTTTCTTTGGCTACCCCGTCAGCATCTGGAGCAACCAGGCGTGGTTCGATCCCTATGATTTGATACCCCTATTGAGCAACGCCGAGGAAAAAGCGCAAGTTATTAGGAGTTGATAGAAAGGGCGATCGCTCTTTTATTTTAGGCGATCGCCCATCAGAAACCAGAAAGGGCGATCGCTCTCCGTGCAATCATCGCAGTGTTTGGTATTTGGTGTGAAGGGCGATCGGTCTTGATGCGCGATCGGTCATCGGAAACAAGAAAGGGCGATCGATCTTTGCGTGAAGGGCGATCGCCCAAGGCTATCAATTCGCTCTATCAATGGAAATCGCTGACTATTAAGCATGAGCTGATTCTTGGGCGGCAAGTAGAAGTTCTGATAATGTTTTAACTGATTCCATATCTGCCTGTGGAGACCATACAACTGCACTCGTTGATGCTAGTTGATTCAGAAGTACATTTTCTGAATTAGTATCTTCATCAGGTTCTAGGCTGCATCCTTGTTCCTTAGCAACTGCAAGTAGGAGAAAGTGAATGAGTCGCAGTTTATCTTGATGAGATAATTGAGCGACGGTGGGTAAAAGCTCGCTGAGAGGCATATCGCTTGTTTAAGATTACATACATTTATTTTAGCCTTTAAACTAGGGTTTTAATGGCGATCGCTCTTTTTTAACTGAAGCGGTCGCACTCCGTACAATCATCGCAGTGTTTGGTATTTGGTCTGAAGGGCGATCGCTTTTTGATTTTAGGCGATCGGTCATCAGAAACAAGAAAGGGCTATCTGTCTTGATGCGCGATCGGGCGATCGCCCTCCGTGCAATCATTTTTGAAAACTGTCCGCAGTATTGCTCTTAAAATTTTAGTAATAATCTAACAGACATCAAGAAGCAAACAGTAACTACAACTGGTCGAATCAAAGCAACCCCTTTTTCCGTGACCATTTTTGCACCTATGTACGCTCCGATGATTTGACCAACAATCATTACCATAGCAACCCCCCAATAAATTTTCCCAAATAGCACAAAATAAGTTAATGCTGAAAAGTTACTGGTAAAATTGTGTATTTTAGCATTTGCTGTTGCTTTAGATAGGCTATAACCACATAAAATAACAAATGCTAGAGCCATAAATGTTCCAGTTCCAGGACCAAAAAAACCGTCATAGAATCCTAAAACAGGAGCGATAAAAGCCGAAAATACTATATAAGAAATTCGTGGCTCTCGATCGACATTCTCAATAGTGGGAGACAAAAGAAAGTATAAACCCATCAATATCAACAAAATTGGTAGAATCGTTTTTAAAATCTCCGAATTAATCTGCAATACCAGCCATCCACCAACAAGAGATCCAATGAATGTCATAAAAATTGATAATTTAATTTTATTCAAATCAAACGATCCTTTCCTTAGAAAATATATGGATGCAACTAAAGTTCCGCTGCTTCCTTGAACTTTGTTGGTTGCTAAAGTTACTGCTGGCGGTATACCAACTGTTAACATTGCAGGTATGGTTATTAGTCCACCACCACCGGCGATCGTATCTACCCAACCAGCAATTATTGCCGCTATAAATAATTTTAATGCAATTTCAATACTCAGTTCCATTTAGATAACTCTCCAAGAAATTTTTTTTACTGTCTCTATATCTGCTTACAACATATTGTCTACAAAGCATTCTTCTACTATGAGAAGAATTACCAATTTGTATATGATATTCAGATTCATCTAGCTCCCCTCTTCCATGTGTAACATTTGTTTGTTGTGAATAGCAAGAATTAGGGATGAATAAAACTTTTGAGGAAGTCAGAAGAATTTCATGTACAGGCATTGATTTAACAGCTAATAAAAATTTATCGAATAAACTTTCCTCTGTATTATTGTGTCCTACATAAATCATCCTACCTTCTGCAGCATTAATACAAGTTCCCAAAATATTTCCAGATGAATCCATATTTATGGGGTTTGTTATGTTGCCCACATAACCAGAAATTTCACCATCAGCCGGCCCTGCTATATGTGCAATAGGCATTTTAGATAAGCATAGTAATTGCTCTTTTGTAAAACCTATATTTTGCATATGCTCTTGTAACTGGTTAGGCATCCCGATATGTGTTTTAGTATTTAAATTTACAATTCCACTCAGAATAGTTGCATCTACTCGTAAATATTTTCTACAAAGTACCTCACTTACAATTGTATCTTCCGTTTTTAGCAATCTCCGTGCAACTGTTTGAATATTTGTATTGAACTTGTTAAGTCTTTTTATTAAATCATTTATTGAACAGAAATCATTGTAAACAGTCGCATCACTATGCTGAAAAAATTTTCCACCACCTGTACTAGCTCCTACTTTTCTCAAAAAAATATCATCTTTCGGAATGGGAGAAATTAGATGAAACCGATTTCCTCCTCCATGTTCTGAAGGGTGAATAGTGCTATTATGATTCATCAATATTATTATACACCAAGAGAACCATTCAGTAAAGAAATATTTTTTCATTCTATCATTTTCATCGTTTCCATAGTTAAAACCTCTCTTGGTCTGAGTAGAAAGTAATGAATCAGTCGGTTCTTCAGGAGTATTGCTAATTAAAAAAACAGGTATATTTTTACCAGTATTTGCAAGATTGATGAGATATAATAATTTGTATATTTCAAATTCTTTATTGGCATAATAGATTTCAATTAATAATTGAAAAACTCTATATGCAAAGTCATAAGCAATATCTTCTTTGCAAAAATATGGGTTCTGACTTGCTAGATTTAAGCTTATATACTCAGTTATTCTAGCTTTGATTTCATTAGAAATTTTTATTTCAATAATTCCTTTGTTTAGAGTTAGTATATCCATAGTATGTAAATCAAACATATTATCTATCCTTTCATTCCGCTTTATGGGCTTGGCATATTCTGTATGTAATCGTTTAACGCTTTATTCAAAAAAATTCAAAACTGGTTTGTAAGAGACAGAGGTATCCATATAAGGAATATATAAATGAAGAGAAATAGAGTAGTCAGAATTTATATTGATAATTTCATGAATCCCTAGTTTGTTATTAATATGTGATATGTCAAATTGTGCTAGGGTTTTAGAGAATATTTTTACTAAAGCGTCTACATTTATTGCTTCAGCTTTTTGATTATTTGAAAATATATAACGATTTTCACTTAGCTTTCCATTTAAGCAAACCATTATACATTCTGAATCACCATGATCGTGAATTGCTGATTGTTGGTCATTCATCCAACATATTAAAATTAGTTCAAATTCATTAGTCCTAATTATTGAATTCCTCGTATATCCATTTTTTTGAAAATGTATATACGAACCAAAATTAATATCAGAAAAGCTAGTGTTTTTCATGACATCAAGATAATCATTTAAAACCAAGCACTTTTTAAGTTTCATCAAAAATGAATTCAAGTCTGGATTATGCATTAGTTAATTACATAAGGCACTGCTTTTCTCAAATTAATAAATCCTATTTTCCTTGTAAATCAAAGGTTTGTCTAGCCAAAAATGTTATATTTTGTTGGCAATTTTGTTGTCTACTACAATCCGTCCTACGTAAAAAATGTTTGTAAATGCCAGAAAATGTTGGAAAATGTTAGGTATAGTAGAAAAAATCACAACATCCACGATGCTGCATGAATCTTAAGGAAGTATTACAAATGGCTGACGAGATGGTTTTTGCCAAGACGGGTGAGCACCTCGATAACTTACAAGAGGCAATTCTGCGAGGAACGATACAAGGTGAGAAATATACCAAAATTGCTGAGGAGATTCACTGTAACGAGAGTTATGTTAGGCAAGTTGGTTCGCAATTATGGCAGATTCTTTCAGAAGAGTTGGGAGAAGATGTTAATAAAACAAATTTTAGATCGGCAATGGGAAGGTTTATCTTTGAAAATGTCTCTAATTTTGAAAACGTAGCAATTAGTAGCTTTAACACCTGTGGAGAAGCTAGACACCCGCCAAATATCCCAAACTCACACCCACCAAATCAGGAAACATCTAACACAAAACAACCTCAAACCTCACATCAAGATTTAAGCGAAATGCCAGAGTTGGGTAATTTCTTCGATCGCACTTCCGAACTCCAAACCCTCACAACCTGGATTCTACAACAAAACTGTCGCCTCATCACCCTCACCGGCGGACTCGGTATCGGCAAAACATCCCTAGCAGTACAACTCGTACAACAAATCAAAGACGAGTTTGAATACGCAATTTGGTGCACCCTAGACGAATTCCCCACCATCGATAAATTTCAATCAAACCTAAGACAGTTGTTTTCCCAGTCAGAAAACCCAGATTCATCCCCAACCAACCAGAAACCCTTACCTCTAATTAAATATTTACAAAACCATCGCTGTTTAGTAGTCTTAGATGACATTCACAACCTTTTCTGTGGCGGCGAATTAGCAGGAAAATATAAACCAGACTACGAAGAATATCGCTCTTTATTCAAACAGATAGAAAAATTATCCCATCAAAGTTGCTTTCTGCTAATCGGTTGGGAACAACCCAGAGAAGTGACTCAATTTAAAAATCAAAATACTCCCATTCGTACCTTACAACTCAAAGGTTTAGACATCGAAGCCGGACGGGAAATCCTGAGATATTGTGGGTTAGAAGAAATCGATAACAGTGAAGCACTCATTCATCTCTATCAAGGCAACCCGCTATGGTTAAAAAGCGTGGCGAATCTGATTCAAGAGTTGGGAATCGCCGCGACAGAATTATTACTAGATGATACCATATTGTTACCCGAAGATTTGAAAGATGTTTTACAACAGCAGTTCGATCGCACTTCCGAACTAGAAAAACAAGTTATGTCATTGTTGGCGACAGAAAACCAGCCAGTCAACCTAGCAAAATTGCTAGAAAAAGGACAAATATCATCATCAGATTTGCTCAATGCCTTGCAATCTCTATCGCGGCGCTGCTGGATCGAAAAAGAAGGAAGTCTTTACACTTTGCCACCTGTACTGAGGCAGTATATCAAAACTCGACAATGAATAAACGTTTCAAACAACACCGCTTGTCAACTCTTGTTTCCTCAAATTCGGCAACAATGCCAAAACATCCAAATACCACCACCAACGCTGAGGTGTAATCTCCTCAAATTTGCGCTTCTCGGTTAAATCCACAAATTTTGACAACTCCTCATAAAACTCCCTTGCTTGTTCCACTAACCGTCCATCCGCATTTGCTAATAAACCTTTCTCTTCCTCAGTCAGTTGAGATTCAACTTTTGCCAACTCATCTCTAAGTTGCAACATTTCTAAATGTTCAGCCCCACTCACATCTGGAAATTCAACCATCACACAATAGTTTTTGACCAAAATATTCATAACAAATCCTTAACTAAACCTTGTATTTTAAAAGTGATTTACCGTTGGGTGGGGGCGGGTTTAGGAGATTGTGGGTTTTAGGCAATTATTGTTGGTGAACCCGCCCCTACAAATTTTTGACAGAGGGTAAAATTTCAATTATACCAAATCTGGCTTAAATAACTCCTTTATTTTTTAGTCTGCGGAGGCAGACTTTGTTTGTGTAGAAGCGGTTTCAACCGCCCAATCATCTTATGAGTTAGAATTGATGGTGCGACGCGAAGATCCTTGGATTAATGCTAGAGGTGAGTTACCAAAAGATGAACCTTCTCATGCTATTATTACCAAGGAATCAATGAGAAAATTTTACAAAAGCCGTGTCATCGAAGAAGCATAAAAAAAGACAAGATACAGAAATTCGCATTAAAATGTTGTATAACCTGGAATTATGCCAACTATTTTACTAGTAGGCCCTTACCGACTTTACTTTTACAGCCATGAACCGAATGAACCACCTCATGTTCACATTGACCGAGACAAATCATCGGTAAAATTTTGGTTGGAGCCAGTCAGTTTGGCAAACAACCTTGGGTTTAATGCTAAAGAACTTCGGAAAATACAGTCGGTAGTACAAGAAAATCAACAAATGCTATTGGAGGCTTGGTATGGGTATTTTGGCGATTCGAGCGGACGAGAGAGTTAAGGAAATTCATTTTACCGAAGACACAATTAGCGTTGATTTGATGGATGGACGAATCATTACCGTGCCTTTAATTTGGTATCCCAGATTGTTTAATGCAACTCCCGATCAAAGGGCAAAATGGGAAGTATGTGGAGGAGGCTATGGCATTCACTGGGAAGAAATCGATGAAGACCTCAGTACAGAAGGAATGCTGCGAGGGGCACCTGCTCCGAAGCCTTCTGCTTGACAATTTACGATTTAAGAGATATCAAAAAACGCAGATGATTTGGACTCATCTGCGTTAATCTATCGTTTAACTCAACTCTGTGAAACTCAAGCCACAACCTTATCTAAAGGCAGCACTTCAGCCAGTAATTTGTGCAAAGCCTCACCTTCAACTACCTCAGTTTCTAACAGTTGCTGCGTGATTGTTTCCAACAATTCCCGATTGGATTTCAGAATATCCAAAGCGTGCTGGTGTGCAGTTTCCACAATCTCTTTGACTTCTTGATCGATCGCCTCCGCAGTTTGAGCACTCACCGCGCGACGTGCATTTCCCATACCATCGTTGAGGAACATTGCTTGTTGGCCGCGATCGTAAGCTAGAGGCCCCAACACCTTACTCATCCCGTAAGTTGTCACCATTCTCTCTGCTAAATCCGTCGCTCTTTGCAAGTCATTGGAAGCGCCGGTAGTGATGCTACCAAACACGACTTCCTCAGCCGATCGCCCTCCAAGTAGTGTAGCAATTTGACCGCGCAATTCCGACTCGTCCAACAAGAAACGATCTTCAGTCGGTACTTGCAACGTGTAACCCAATGCAGCCATACCGCGCGGGACGATCGAGATTTTCGACACTTCGCCGCCACCAGTCATCACAGCGCCAACCATGGCGTGCCCGACTTCGTGATAAGCCACAATCTTTTTCTCCTTTTCGTTGAGCACGCGACTTTTCTTTTCCAAGCCAGCTACAACGCGCTCAAATGCCTCATAAAAGTCTTCCTGTGCCACAGTGAGGCGCTTGTTACGGGCAGCTAGCAAGGCAGCTTCATTGACCAAATTTGCCAAGTCTGCGCCCGAAAAACCGGGGGTACGAGTGGCGACGGCCTTTAAGTCAATATCCGGGCCC
Organism: Microcoleus sp. CAWBG58; assembly: GCF_020883045.1. Lineage (NCBI taxonomy): Bacteria > Bacillati > Cyanobacteriota > Cyanophyceae > Oscillatoriales > Microcoleaceae > Microcoleus > Microcoleus sp. CAWBG58. The sequence continues at coordinate 57,335 of NZ_JAHRFA010000019.1, forward strand.
AACTTCACTTTTTGCGAGTGAATGTTCAAAATTGCTTCGCGGCCAGATAAATCCGGGCGATCGACCAAAACTTGGCGATCGAAACGGCCCGGGCGCAACAAAGCAGCATCCAAACTTTCCGGGCGGTTCGTTGCAGCGAGCACAATTACGGTAGTATTGCCCGCAGCAAAACCGTCCATTTCAGTTAATAGTTGATTCAGAGTTTGTTCCCGTTCATCATTGCCACCAAAGGCCGCATTACTGCTCCGAGATTTGCCGATCGCATCCAATTCATCAATGAAAATAATACAAGGAGCTTGCTTCTTAGCCTGCTCGAATAAATCTCGGACTCTCGCAGAACCAACACCGACAAACAGTTCGACAAACTCCGAACCGGAGATGCTAAAAAACGGCACACCAGCTTCACCAGCCACTGCTTTGGCTAACAGCGTTTTGCCAGTTCCCGGCGGCCCGACTAACAGCACACCCTTCGGAATTCGCGCGCCAATTGCCGTAAATCTGTCGGGAGTTTTCAGGAACTCAACAACCTCAACTAATTCTGTTTTAGCCTCTTCTACTCCAGCGACATCAGCAAACGTAATTTTCGCCGAGTCTCCTTCCACGTAGACCTTAGCCTTGCTTTTGCCGATCGACAGCGCACCCTGCGGCCCGCCACCGCCCCGGTTCATGAAAAATTGAAAAATCGCCACAAAAATCAGCGGCGGCACTACCCAGCTTAAAACACTGCCAATCCAGCCATTTTTAGAAGGCGGAGTTGCCGCAAATTCAACGCCTTTTTCTTGCAAAAGTTTAGGCAGTTCCAGGTCAAAAATTGGCGTAGTTGACAAAACTTGTCCTGGTTTGTCGCCTTCGCCTTTGAGTTGGTAGCGAATTTCATTTTGACCTACCGAAGCTCTAACTACATCTTGTTCTTGGACTTGATGGACGAACAAACTGTAAGGCACTTGGGGAATTTGGGGGCCGAACAAATTGGGCAAAAAGATGTTTGCTAGCAGAAACAAGCTTGATAGCAATAACACGATATTGCTGATTTGCCGAAAACGAGGGGGTTGGGGCTGGTCTTTAATTGCCATTGATAACGTTCATCCTTTAATATTAAGCAGTTTAATTCATTTATTTTCTCATCAAATACGCAGGTCGTGTCAATCGGATTTCCTCACTCTGTCGGGTCGGTTAACCGGGTAGCATGGATTTGAGATTTAAAACGAACCGCTTTCGTCGCGAAGGGCGCAAAGGAAGATAAGAATAGAAGAACAGAGCAAGGCGCATCTCATTTTTGCAAATATATTCCTAGGGACTCTAGCATTGTGGCAGTAAATATGTGGTTGTTACTAATAAATTGTCTGCCGGAATGCGAGAACCATTGCAAAATACCAGATGCACTCGCAGAGCGTTATACTTGTGAATGGTTGGTTAATAGTTATTACTTCAACATCCCTTTAAAATTCTCTTCCTCTTTTCTTACTTCGCGCTCTTTGCGTCTTCGCGGTTCGTTATTTCCAAAATTCCCATGTTTCAAACTACTCGCCGCCGCCTTGCTATTTGGTACACTGCCGTTACTGCCGTGTTGTTACTTGTATTCGCCACAGGTTTCTATTTCTACGTTCGCAATACTTTGATCGATCGCATCGACGATACTCTCAATCACGTTGTAGAAATAGTAGAGCGAACTCTCGCGATCGAACCGATAACTTCTTCGAGTAGGGGTGCTAAAACTAAGTTGCAAGTTAATATTCAAAAGAGTTTTCGAGACAGCACGGATGCAGTAGAAGACGACCACATTGATTTAGAATGGTTCAGTCCTACGGGCGAGTTGCTGTGGTCTACTTTGTCGGAACCGCTGAATGTTCCGATTCGCGCTAATCGCACGGGCGAAACGGTTTGGATAATTAATAATAAGTTGCAGGATCAAAACTATTCTCTCAGACAAGTTACGCAGCGGGTGGAAATCGGCCGCCAAGTTTTGGGATATTTGCGAGTCAGCCATCCTTGGTTTGAAGTGACAAAACCGATCCGCCAATTAATTTTTGATTTGATTTTGGGCGCGAGTTTAACTTTAATTTGCGTGGCGGCTATTGGCTGGTTGCTGTCAGGATTGGCGATCGCACCTGTGCGAGAATCTTACAGTCGTCTCAAACAGTTTACCGCCGATGCTTCCCACGAACTCAGAAATCCGATCGCCACTATTCAAACAAATGTCCAAGTAGCCTTGGCCGAACCCGACATCGAACCGCAGCAACACCAACAGCTACAGGTTATCGAACGCCTGACGCGCCGTTTGGGGCGGTTGGTTGACGATTTGCTATTTTTAGCCAGACAAGACAGCGGAATCGTGCAGCAGCAGTGGGTTGATGTTCCTCTCGATGCTTTGTTGATGGAGGTAATTGAAGAACAACTCGCGATCGCCCTTACCCAAAATCTCTCTCTCTGTTTGGAAATAATCGATTCGCCCGACACAGAAAATAACTTTACAGTTTTAGGCGACTGGGATCAACTAGCGCGACTGTTTACCAATATTGTCAGCAACGCCGTACAGTACACGCCCTCTGGCGGGGAAATTGAAGTAGAATTGCAGTTGGCAGCTAAAAACAAAAGAAATTCGTCGCCAATCAATTCTGCACTGCAAATCAAAGTCACAGACACCGGAATGGGGATTTCCCCGGAAGCGCTACCGCATTTGTTCGATCGATTTTACCGCGCAGATCCCGCCCGCACCCACCGCAGCGCCGCCGGTTCCGGTTTAGGATTAGCCATAGCCAAAGCCATTGTCGAAAACCACCGCGGCCAAATCCGGATTGACAGCCAAGTCGATCGGGGAACCGCTGTTACCGTAACCATCCCCGCCCACAAATTAGAAACATCTCGCCCCTAAAACTTCCCCTCTTCCCCTGCGCCCTCTGCGCCCTCTGTGGTTAAAAAATCTCCCCCTCAAACCCTGATTAGAAACATCTCGCCCCTAAAACCTCCCTCTTCCCCTCTTCCTCTGCGCCCTCTGCGCCCTCTGCGGTTAAAAAAATCTCCCCCTCAAACCCTGATTATTTGTACCTCGGGCGCATAACCAGCTATTAAAATTCAATTCGGGCATAGACTAACATAAACTTTGTTGGAAATCTCGATCGAACTTGTGAGGAGTTATTTATGTTTCGCCACAATCAACCGTTGAACAAAATCAGCTTGCTAGCAGCCACCTGCGGCGGTTTACTCGTCAGTCTAGCCACACTTTCCCAAGCAGGCGGCCCCCCGCCCCAACAAGGAAAACCCGTTTCCCAACCGAGTCCCGCAGCCACTCCGGGAACAGGAAAGCCCGTTTCCGAACCGAGTCCCGCTGTAAGTCCCAGCCCCAACGGGATGCCCTCAAAACCTGCAACAACAGACGCGCCACCCCGCTTCCCGATGCCCGCTGCGCGAGTGACGCCGACATCCGGTATGGTAGTAATTAAACTGGTGAATACCACCAATGCAGTCATCAATTATCAAGTAGTGGGCCTTACCCCACCGCGCACTTTGGGCGAACAATCGGAAATTGTACTCACAAACATCAAAGTGCCAATCACCCTCACCTACCAACGTCCAGACGGCGGATTGATGCTGGTTCGCCCGCAAGCCACAGCGACGACAGGAATGTTGCAAGTAAATTTCGGCGCGACAACCGACTTGGGCATCGATACAAAATCGATGGAAATTCAAGAAGACGGGCGAGTATTCTTGAATTAGTCATTAGTTATTGGTTATTGGTTATTGGTTATTAGTTATTAGTGATTAGTCATTAGTCATTAGTGATTAGTCATTAGTTAGGTGCTAACAATAACTAATAACTAATATCAAATTAATTTTAGGGAAACGGCACTGCCGTGCCATGATTTCGGGTCATGGGCAAAATCAACCAAATTGGATGATGAAATTACCGTCGCAAGTGCGACATCTACAATCATCGACAACCTAGCAAGGCCCCAGACGGCAATGCCATTTCCCTACCCCGAAAGTAATCGATTGCACAGCAGCAATTTCAATCGCCGAGTGACAAAGGAGGTAACTTAGTAAATGGTAAATCCTCATTTACTGCATCAATTTCTTCCTGTTCTCTTTCGTTGATTTGACCGATATAAGACTTGAGAATTTGCGCTAGACGGTTGTTATAAAATCGGTGCAAACTATAATTTGGCGTTGCTGGAAAGCCGCGCCGTTTTTTGTGCCGCCCGCCGGCACCCGGATCGAAGGTTTTGATGCCGCGATCGATCGCCCATTCGATCGGTGTATAGTAACAAGCATCGAAGTGCAAGCAGTCAATTTCCTGCAAACTGCCCCAATAACGTCCGTACATTCGATCGCCCTTATACAGACAAAAAGACATTCCCATCGGCTGTCTCTCATCTTCCTTATCGTAGGCGGCGACAAACAAAACGCGATCGCGATAATTGTGGTGCAACTGTTCAAAAAACCGCTTAGTCAGATACTTGCTACCCCACCAACCAAACTTATCGCAAGTATTCTCATAAAAAGCATACATTTGCCCAAACATCGGTTGGGGAATTTCATCACCCGTCAGAGTTTTCAGCAACAAACCAGCTTTGTCAACAGCCTTGCGTTCGCGTTTGATATTGCGGCGCTGGTTGGCATTAAAAGCGCCTAAATAACCGTCAAAATTTTCATAGCCTTGATTTTGCCAAATATAACTGTGGTGCAGCCAAGCGCTGAAACCGTGTTTTTCCATGCGCTGCCGCCATTCTGGATCGACATACAGGAAATTGCAACCAGAGATATTGTGGCGATCGCAAAAATGGTCGATCGCACTTACCATTATCCCAGTTAACTCATCTTCATCTTCCCCATCCGCAATCAAAAATCGATAGCCTTCAGCGGGAGTAAACGGTGTCATTCCCATCAATTTCGGATAGTATTCAATACCCAAACGCTGAGCTAAATCGGCCCACTGATTGTCGAATACAAATTCGCCATAACTGTGACTTTTGACATAAAGCGGCGCGCAAGCAATCAACTGTTTGTCTCGCCAGACTGTCAAGTGATGCGGCAACCAACCATTGTTACCTGTGGCGCTACCGGAAGTTTCGAGATTATTCAGCCAATCCCATTCCATAAAAGGCGTTTTGAGTGGCATCGCCAAGGCATCCCACGATGCTTGGGGGATATCTGCTAGTTTGCTAATCCAGGCTACAGAATATTGAGGTTTCGGCTGTTTCAGCATAGGGAGATTTGAGCGTAGAGCGATCGAACTTTGTCAAGACTTACGCAGAGATCCCCCTAAATCCCCCTTAAGAAGGGGGACTTTGAGAATACTCTTGTCCCCCCCTTAAAAAGGGCGACTTTGAGAATACTCTTGTCTTCCGCTTAAAAAGGGCGACTTTGAATACTCTTGTCCCCCCCTTCTTAAGGGGGGTTAGGGGGGATCGAGTTTTGAGACTCTCAATGCGTAAGTCCTGTTCATTTAAGTTAATACAACTCCCCTATTTATGGGTATTTTGACTCTGCGCTCGATCGCACCGATAATGCAAAAACACCTCACCTCCCACCTGTTTTACCGCCAAAAGCTCTAATTTCGGCGCTAAATGCGCTAAAAAACCCTTTCCCTCCACAGGTGTCGGTGCATCCGCGCCGCCCAAAATTAGCGGGCACACCGTCAGCCAGAGCTCGTCTATCAAGCCCGCAGCCAGCACAGACGCGACGAGTTTTCCGCCTCCCAAAATTGCCAAACGTTTGATTCCGAGGGTTTCTAGCTGTTGAAAAGCATCGTTCCAATCGATTTCGCCATCGATAGTGTTGGCGGTTAAAGTGCGATCGAACAGAGATGTTGCACCACTGTCAAAAACTTGTAGGGGCGGGTTCACCAACAGCTTTAAAGCGTGCAGACAGGCTAAATAAACCCGCCCCCACCCACAAAAAAGCCCCCTGTCTTTTCCAGTTAGCAGCCAGCGGGGAACCGGTTGCTGGAAAAATCGCAAGTTTGGGTCAAATTGGCGCGATCGCGAACACACAATTTGCACGGGTTGTGGGGGCTTTCCTTGCAGTTTCCTTTGTTCTAGCAAATCGGGAGAAATTACTCTCAGAGTGGTTCCATAGGCGCGTAAAGTGCCGTTTCCGAAGAGAACTGCGTCACTGGCTGCGACTTGTTGTTCTAGGTGGGATTTGTCGTTAGCTGAACCGAATCTGGCGGCGGTGAGGGCGGTATCTGTAATTTTGCCATCGGCACTCATGGCGAGTATTACTGTTGTGTGGGGCATTCGATTTGGGATTTAGGGTTCGGGATTTTAGAATACAAAAAACCCAGCGGTTGAAATCGCCGAGTGTTTCTACCTCATTTACCTAATTCCCGAATAAACGATCGATCGCAACTGAAACATTTGGAAAAGCGAGGGGATTAATATTACCGTGAGTCAGAGTTTCTCTGAATTGATAGCCAGCATCGGTAGGATCTCGAAACACGATTAATTCCATAGTTCGCAAATTGACAACCCAATACTCGGCAATCCCGGCGGCGGCGTAAATTTTGTTCTTGATTCCCAAGTCTTTAGTCAGAGTAGAATTTGAGTATTCTATCAGCCAAAAGATATTTTCTGGATAGGGATGATGTTCTCGATAATTTTGTCCCAAACGTTGAATTACAGCGATATCTGGTTCGGGTTCGGAGTTGTTAAGTGGCAAGGTAATGGGCTTACCTTGTCGCACTTTAGCCCGATCGCCTAGCAAGTACATTAGGTACTCTCCAGCCTCATCGCTACAGTAAGCATGAGATTCTCCTTCGGGAGCCATTTCGATTATTTCTCCACCGATTAGTTCAACTTTTCGTCCTTCCAGAATGCCGGCTGCAATGATGCGGTGGTAGTCTGCAACCGTCCATTTTACAGTTGTGACGCTCACGGCGATTACTCCTGTGTTTTTATTGTTATTTTACAGTCGATCGCACATTTCTCCCAAATTCCATACTTTTTATTCCCATGAGGAAAGCGGATTGAAGATTCGATCGCTCTTTTTTAAGGCAAGTAACCCAAGGTAAATAATACGATATTTTCTAATTGTATCAGTATCTCTGGATTGACTTCACCAATTTTATTTCGCAATCTTGTTTTATCCAAAACTCGCAGTTGATGGCACAATGCAACAGAATCTTGAGTCAATCCTCCCTCACCGCCGGGAATCAAAACACAGGAAGGAAGGAAGGAAGAGATGCACGGCGCAGATTTGTGGTGAGAGGAATACTGATGACAGTAGTGGTGTATCTCGAAAGAGTATCGTTTTGAAAAATAATTGTGGGACGCACGCCTGCTTGTTCGGAACCTTGTGTGGGATCTAGGTTGGCAATCCAGATTTCACCTCGTCTGATTGGCATGATAAATCCTCATGTTTGAGGAGTTCTGAATATTCGCTGATTCCAAGTTCTGCAAGTTGTCGGTCTTCTTCGGCAAATTCGCTGTAGAGTGCAGCTAAGTTAGTTTCATCGATCGCAGGAATAGTCACTAATCTGGCACGGAATTTCAGGAAGGTAATAAATTCAAATACTTGTTGGAGTTGTTCTCGATCGAACTTTTCTAATTCTTGTTGGATTAACTCTCTCATGACAGTCATTTTTGTTGTCAAGTTTTCTGTATTATAGCCGATCGCCCATCCACAAAAAACCCGATCGCCCATCCACCCAAAAACCCGATCGCCCCCATCAACCAAAAACCCGATCGCCCCCATCAACCAAAAACCCGATCGCCCCCATCAACCAAAAACCCGATCGCCCATCCACCAAAAACCCGATCGCACATTTCTCTCAAATTCGATCGCTCATCCACAAAAAACCCGATCGCCCATCCACAAAAAACCCGGCCGTTGAAACCCAAAAACCCCGGCGGTTGAAACCGCGGCTACACAGACAAAACCCGCCTCCGCGGGTTGAAGATTTCACCCGATGATTTTGCATCTGGGAATACCCTCTTCGTCCGCGGAGGCGGACATCGTTTGTGTAGACGCGGTTTCTAACCGCCGGGATTTCAACCGCCTCCGATTTCAAATTCGATCGCACATTTCTCTCAAATTCGATCGCCCATCCACCCAAAAATGCGATCGCCCATCCACAAAAATGCGATCGCCCATCCACCCAAAAACCCGAACGCCCATCCACCCAAAAACCATAAACCCCGGCGGTTGAAACCGCGGCTACACAGACAAAACCCGCCTCCGCGGGTTGAAGATTTCACCCGATGATTTTGCATCTGGGAATACCCTCTTCGTCCGCGGAGGCGGACATTGTTTGTGTAGACGCGGTTTCCAACCGCCGGGGTTTCTTCTACAACCCACAGATGTGGACAAAAACCACGCTGTCAACTGTCAACTGTCAACTGTCAACTGTTTAACTCCCTCCAATCGCAGGAAATGCACCCGGCCCGATCGATCGCCCGCTACAACTGTCACTCCATCAGGGGCGATCGCACAGCAATTAAACTCAGCATCTCCGCTGAAACTAGCAACCTCTTTGCCACTAAGCAAATCCCAGATTTTCAGGGTTTTATCCAATGAAGCGGAAACTGCTATTTTGCCGTTAGGGGCGATCGCCACTGCATTTACCTCGCTAGTATGACTGGTCAGGGTTCTCAGTTCCATGCAGGTTTCGGTGTTCCAGATTTTCAGGGTTTTGTCCCCTGAAGCGGAAATCGCGGTTTTGCCGTCTGGTGCGATCGCCACTGCATTTACCTCGCTAGTATGACCGGTGAGGGTTCTCAGTTCCGTGCAAGTTTCTGTGTCCCAGATTTTCACGGTTTTATCCCCTGAGGCGGAAATCGCTGTCTTGCCGTCTGGTGCGATCGCGACTCCATTTATCCAGCCAGTATGAGCGGTGAGAATTCTCAGTTTTATATCACTGTCAGTTTCCCAGATTTTTAGGGTGTTATCCCATGAAGCCGAAATCACTGTGAAACCGTCGAGTGCGATCGCTAGTTCATTTACCGATGTGAAAGTTCTCATGTTGATGCCACTGTCAATGTCCCAAATTTTTATGGTTTTATCCCATGAAGCCGAAATGACTGTTTTGCCATCGGGTGCGATCGCGACTGCCATTACTCTGTCAGTATGACCGGTGAGAGTTTTGAGTTCTTTGCCACTGTCGATGTCCCAGACTTTTAGGGTTTTATCGGTTGAAGCAGAAATTGCTCGTTTGCCGTCAGGTGCGATCGCCACTGCATATACCTCGCCAGTATGACCGGTGAGAGTTTTCAGTTCTTGACCGCTGTCTATGTCCCAGATTTTCAGACTTTTATCATCGGAAGCGGAAATCGCTGTTTTGCCGTCAGGTGCGATCGCCACTCCTGCTACCCCAGAACTAAAATCGGTGAGAGTTTTCAGTTCTCGGCCGCTATCTGGGTCCCAGATTTTCACGGTACCATGCGAGGATGCGGAAATCGGTGTTTTTCCATTGGGTACGATCGCCACTGCATATACCGTGTCAGTATGACCAGTGAGAGTTTTCAGTTCTTGACCGCTGTCTATATCCCAGATTTTCAGGGTTTTATTCAAGGAAGCGGAAATCGCTGTTTTGCCGTCAGGTGCGATCGCCACTCCTGCTACCCCAGAACTAAAATCGGTGAGAGTTTTCAGTTCTCGGCCGCTATCTGGGTCCCAGATTTTCACGGTACCATCCGAGGAAGCGGAAATCGGTGTTTTTCCATCGGGTGCGATCTCCACTGCCCATACCCAGCCAGTATGACCGATAAGAGTTTTCAGTTCTTGACCGCTGTCTGTGTCCCAGATTTTCAGGCTTTTATCATCGGAAGCCGAAATCACTGTCTTGCCGTCAGGTGCGATCGCCACTGCATTTACCCCGCTAGTATGACCGGTGAGGGTTCTCAGTTGGGTACCGCTTTCTGTGTCCCAGATTTTTAGGGTATGATCGTCGGAAGCGGAAATCGCAGTTTTGCCGTCAGGTGCGATCGCCACTGCATATACCTCGTCAGTATGACCGGTAAGAGTTTTCAGTTCCTGACCGCTGTCTGTGTCCCAGATTTTCAGGCTTTTATCATCGGAAGCGGAAATCGCGGTTTTGCCGTCAGGTGCGATCGCCACTGCATTTACCCCGCGAGTATGACCCGTGAGGGTTCTAAGTTCGGCGCCTGTCTCGGTGTCCCAGATTTTCAGGGTTTTATCTTCTGAACCGGAAATCGCTGTTTTTCCGTCGGGTGCGATCGCCACTGCATATACCTCGTCAGTATGATCGATGAGGGTTAAAAGTATCCTGCCTCTGTCCGTATCCCAGATTTTGAGGGTTTTATCAGATGAAGCCGAAATCGCTGTCTTGCCGTCAGGTGCGATCGCCACTGCATTTACATAGCTAGTATGACCGATGAGAGTTCGCAGACATCCTTCACCCGATCTCTCTAAATTAGCCTTCAAAGGCCGCAACCAAACACTATCTTTCCACTGCTTTGCCTGTTCCAACATCCCCTGAATCTCAGGCAATTCAAAATCCAGCAATCTCCCCAATAAATGCCCTGCAAGCTGTGTTTTATCCTCCTCCAAAACGTGCGCCGACTTCCGAAGCGCCCCTTGAATCAACCGCAAAGTTTCAGTTTGCCCCTCCGACAGCAAAACATCAGAAACCCTCGCCAAATCGTAATCCTCAATTAACCCTTGAACTCCCACCGCATCCAACTTCGCCTCAATAAAATCAAAATCCGTCAACAACTGATGCAGCCGTTCCCCTTGAACACTCTCCGCCAAATGCCCCGGCAGAGTTTCCAAAGCATAAAGCCGCTTTTTCGGCGACAATTTCCCCAACCGTTCTTTAAACTTACTCATCGCCGTACAAATCCTCCCACAAATTATCAGAAATCGCCGTTTCAATATCCCGCAGCGAAACCCCAGCCTTCTGCACGACATCTATACGATGCAGAAATCTTTGGAAACTCGCGTGATAGATACTGTAATCGGGAGGACTATCACCGCTACGCCGCAGAAACTGTTCCCAATCATCCAGAACTTCCTGCACATCCAAAGCATCTTCCTCAGCAAAATCCGCCAAAATATCGCAGCAAACCGGCTTGCGAGTTTTCGTCAACAAATAAATCACCTTCAACTTCCGGCGGCGCAATTCCTTATCTTTAACCGCCATTTCCATCCGCGCCCAATGCTTGTCATAATATCCTTCCAACTCCCTCGGCAAATCTTGCAAATTCACATCGCTATACTTGCCGCTATCGATATCATTCAGCACGTAGCGCAGGTACATAAAATTATTCTGGCTTTTTTCCGCCACCGCCGCCACAAACTGTTCGCGCTGCAAATTTTGACGGTTAATCCAACTCTGAATAGACGCGCTGTTCCCCGTGCGTTTGTCAATATAAACCTTGACATCCGCCAAACTTTCTGCACTGTACTGCATCAAATCGAAAACCTGATGATTTGGCAAAGGCAGAGTTTTCGGCTGCTTCGAGACAATAAAATAAACGTTATCGGGCAAAGCATCGGGCAAATACAAAACATTGCTGCCGCGCCCCTGCAAACCCAGATCCACTTCATCCAGGGCATCGACGACAATAATCAACTTTTTGCCGCCCAATTTAGCGCTGACTTCCCCCAACAATCGACTCAGAAAGTTGCCATCTCTGGTTGCATTTTCCGGCAGTTGCGGGTAATTTAGTTGATAGCGTCGAATTAACTGAGTGCAGGCATTTTCCAGAAATTGTTCGGCGCGGACAATGCCTTGAGATTGCGAGTTAAAATGGGCAACGCAGCGCCGCTTCAGCAGCAGCACTAACTTCGCCATAATTGAACTTTTGCCGACACCCGGATCTGCTTCTAAAACAAAATAGCCTTTGCGATTGTTCTGCAAAAATTCGGCAATTGCTGCAAACACAAATCGGCGGCCGGTAAAGTCTTGAGTCCGGTCTTGAATAATCGTTTCGCACTCGTAGGGAAGCGGCAATCGGGGCGTACCAGTATCAACAAATCGTTCCAGCAAATTCTGAATCTGCGCCAAATCGTCCCGAATACCAATTTCGATCGCCTCCAATTTCACCATCACTTGACAAATCTGCTGCTGCGTCGCCACAGCCTCCAATTTGTGCAGAATCTCCCCATTTTGCAGCCCCAAATCTCTCAATTCTGCCAAAGCAATTTGGTGAAGATTCAACAGCATCGCCGCAAACTTTTCTCCTCCCTTCGCCGCATCCAGTTTCAGCACTTCCCGGTACGCTTTCGGGAAAGTTGCATACAGTTTGTCCGCCACAAATTCCACGATTTCCGCATCGAAGGATTTGCCCTCGCTGGCCGCGAATTCCCGCAGGAAACTTGCCCAATCTACTGGTGTCAATCCGGTAACGCGATCGAACTCCTCGACATCCGCAGAAAAAATCTTGGTTAGCTGGTCTTCGGAAATGTTTAAACCCCTTGACAAATCGACCGCTTTCGTGTTAATGTCCAGCCAATATTGGGGAGTTTTTTCGGCTAATTCATCTACAGCCTGTTTTGGGTAAGGCAGTTTTTTGGTTTCGGCGATCGCAATTAATTCATCCGACTTCGCCACCTCTCTCAAAATATAGCCGATCGCCTCCCCCGCCGCCTTAGTCAAATCGTGATTGTCCAGAATATTCGGATTTTTCCCCAGTTTTTCCGCCATCTGGTTTCCCAAGTCATTCGCCGCGATATTCCCCGCGACACCACCGAAGATCGCTGCTAAGATCGAAACTCCCCCAAGTGCGATCGGGCCACCAATCATCCCTGCTGCTGCTTGTGTTCCCGGATTGGCGATCGCATTTGAAATAACTTGCCCAACAGCCATCACCGCACTGCATCCAATTACCCGAACTTTAGTATTAGCTAAATCAACTAACGACATAATTTAAATATTTCCCATACTTTGCAATAGTTTAGCGCGGCCAGATAATTAAATACAACGTTAATTAATCCGATTAACAAAGGAGACTTTGAATACTCTTGTCCCCCCCGACTATCAGGGGGGGCTAGGGGGGATCTCCGGGTTTTCAACTGAAGACTGAAACCCTGTGTATCTCTCGTTTGTATCGAAGTCTAGATCCCCCTAAATCCCCCTTAAAAAGGGGGACTTTGAGAATGCTTCCATTCCCCCTTGTAGGGGCAGTGCCCCCGTGAGAGCCCTCTTGGTTGGGTGGATCTCCGGGTTCTCAACCCCCAGCAGCCCCCACTCTCCGATTTGTAAACTTTTTTATCAACCCGATCGCACAGCTTGCATTTAACGGATAATGTTCGTTTATTTATTTTTACCCTCCAGCGATCGCCCTCAAAACAAGTTTACTTTTCTTTACAAACCAACAACCAAAACACGGCGCCGAACACAATAATTTCGTTACAGACTTTAAATGCGTCGCGCGATCGACTAAAGTAAAAAAAATGGCTTTATCCGTTTATTCATCGCAAAGGAAACAAAGCTCATGGTTCAACGCGGTTCAACAGTCCGGATTCTCCGCAAAGAATCTTACTGGTATCAAGAAGTCGGCACCGTTGCTACGGTAGACCAAAGCGGCATTAAATACCCAGTTATCGTTCGCTTTAACACCGTAAATTATGCAGGCGTCAACACCAACAACTTCGCCCAAGGCGAATTAATCGAAGTCGCTGGCCCCAAAGCCAAAGCAGCAGCACCGGCCGCCGGAAAAGCACCAGCAGCAAAGGCAGCAGCCAAGCCAGCAGCCAAGCCACCAACTGACTCCTAAAGAAGGCTAACCAAATCAAGGAACAGAGCAACGCTAATTGTGCCAGAACTGCCAGAAGTTGAGACTATTTGCCGGGGTTTGAACCAACTTACCCTCGATCGCGAAATATTGGGCGGAGACGTGCTGTTAAATAGCTCGATCGCCCGCTCAATCTCTGCGACCGATTTTTTGACAAAACTCAAAGGAAAGTCGATCGCATCTTGGTACAGGCGCGGCAAATACCTCCTGGCAGAACTATCGCAATCGAAAGTGGGACAGGGAGAGAGTGGGAGAGGGGGAGAGGGGGAGAGTGGGAGAGTGGGAGAATTCTCACCTCAAACTTTCAGTTCTTCTGTTCAATCTTCTTCCTTCTCCCTTCTGCCCTCAAACGCTGGCTGGTTGGGCGTTCACCTGCGGATGACCGGACAATTGTTGTGGGTAAACCAATCCGAACCTTTGCCCAAACACACGCGAGTTAGGTTATTCCTTGAGGGAAACCAAGAATTGCGGTTTGTAGACCAACGCACCTTCGGTCAAATGTGGTACGTCCCCTCACAAACCGAGGTTTCCAGCGTCATCACCGGCCTGAAACTCCTAGGCCCGGAACCGTTTTCCGACGAATTTACCACAGAATATTTAGCCCGCAAGCTGCACCGACGGGCGCGACCAATTAAAACAGCTTTGCTAGACCAGTCACTGGTAGCGGGTTTGGGCAATATTTACGCAGACGAAACTTTGTTTGTGTCGGGAGTGATGCCGACAACTCTGTGCGCGGATTTGACAAGAGAGCAAATCGATCGCATTCATACAGCTATTATTCAAGTTTTACAGCAGGCGATCGCAAACGGCGGCACCACTTTTAGCAATTTTCTCAACGTCCAAGGCGTCAACGGTAACTACGGCGGCGTCGCTTGGGTGTACAATCGCGCCGGTCAAGCCTGCCGCACTTGCTCTACAACCATCGAAAAGATAAAATTAGCAGGGCGATCGACTCATTACTGCCCCGCCTGTCAAATATAGTCAGTAGTCATTAGTCATTAGTCAGTTTGTAGGGGCGGTGCCCCCGTGCCCGCCCTCTTAGCAGTCAGCAGTCAACAGTCAACAGTCAACAGAAAAAAGTCAACAGAAAAAAGTGTTTTCAAGACAAATCTAGATTAAAATTTGTATAGTTTTATAAACTAGATAGAGCAAGTCATGGCAATCAAAAAAGGCAGCATAGTCCGCGCTATCCGCGAAAAATTGGAAAATAGTTTGGAAGCCCAAGCCAGCGACCAACGCTTTTCTTCCTATTTATTTGAAAGCAAAGGCGAAGTGATGGATGTTCGCGGCGACTACGCCTTCGTTAAATTCGGCAAAGTCCCCACCCCGAATATTTGGTTGCGCGTAGACCAACTCGAAGATTTTAAGTAAACTTACGGGCACGGATGTAACTAAAACTATTTCTGATGGTTTTTAACTCTTAGGTACGTTGTTGCGCTTCAGCGCTCTTTCATCAAAAAAAATGGGTTTGAAACCCCGTTCTTTTAGGACGGCTTTACATTTTTTGCTACTACCGCCTTGGAACTGCAAGAGCTCGGTGTACTTTTGTATTGCACTTTCAACGGGACAGTTACCGTTTCAAATCTCGCAGTCCTGTACGCATAGTGTTTTGCTACCGAAGTAGCCTCCCTTGCGGGGTAATGTTAGCTTCGACCTGTTACAAGAGCTTGTTAGGCTAGCAGCACTGTCTCAGTGACCTTAAGACTGTTTAACTACTAGCGACAGAGCAGGGGACTAGCTTCGCATCCACAGGGTGTCGTGACCCAAGTAACGGCTACCTATTGCTAGGTGATCTGGTCAGAATGGCTTGAAGGATTTCTCTTTCAAGCCTCATGCCTTGATAGCTGAGGTTCCTGACATATAAAAGAGTGCTGGGCGTTGCTGCTGCAACGGTATGAACGACTTGATGTGAAAAAATCAAACAAGCCAGTCAGTCAATATAGCTGAATTTTCATGTTATCCAATTTCATGCGCTCATTAAGCAAGGCCTCCAAAGAGCGCTAAAGCGCAACTACGTACCTAATCCAAAGAGCGCTGAAGCGCAACTACGTACCTACTTAAAGGTAACGTAGATTACATACAGTGCACTCGATCGCAATTAAGCTCATTCTTAAAGTCTCAAAGTTAGCATCTAAAATCGCATGAATTCCCCATCAACCCGCGTCTCAATTATTGGTGCAGGCAAAGTTGGTAGCACCTTAGCCCAACGAATTGCCGAGAAAAATCTAGCAGATGTAGTATTGCTAGATATCGTCGAAGGTTGGCCGCAAGGCGTTGCTTTGGACTTGATGCAAGCCAGGGGAGTCGAACGGCACGATCGCCAAATTGTCGGTACAAATGATTATATAGATACAGCCAACTCAAATATCATCGTCATTGCCGCCGGAATTCCGCGCAAACCCGGTATCAATCGCGAAGATTTAATTAAAATCAATGCTCAAATTGTCACAGAAGCTGCCAAACAGGCGATCGCCCATTCCCCGCAAGCAATCTTAATTGTAGTCACAAATCCCCTAGATATTATGACATATCTAGCCTGGGAAGCTTCCGGTTTGCCAAAACACCGAGTTATGGGGATGGGCGGCATTCTCGACTCCGCCCGCTTTCAAACTTTTATTGCCATGGAATTGGGCGTTTCCATTGCAGAAGTGTGCGCCACAGTCATCGGTTCCCACGGCGATTTGATGGTTCCCTTGCCGCGCTATTCCACAGTCAACGGCATTCCCATCGCTCAACTGATGGATGCAGGGGCGATCGATCGCATCGTACAGCGGACTCGCCACGGTGGCGCCGAAATAGTAGGATTGATGAAGAATTCTAGCGCCTATTTTGCACCCGCATCTTCCGCCTGTTTGATGGTAGAATCAATTTTACTCAATCAGTCGCGACTCTTGCCTTGCTCAGTTTATTTGGACGGTCAATACGGCGTGCAAGATATATTTTTAGGCGCTCCCTGCCGCTTGGGATATCAGGGCATCGAACAGATACTGGAACTCGAACTCAGCGATGCAGAAAGAGCCGCTTTTCATGATTCTGGTAAACTTGTTTTGCAAAGTATTCAGGAAGCCAAAACCATACTGAAGAATGCTGGTTAAGCAAATCAGCAGAAAGTATCCACCTTGTGCACCCGAAAAAAATGTACAGCCTCAATATTTCGGGTGAGACAATTTCATCAATAGGACTTACCAGAAAGAATTGGTTGAAAGCCTCAATCCCGATCGGGAGAAATTAAAATCAGACTATTCATTACTCCAATCCTCTTGCTTCTAGGTAGAGGTCGCTCTCCCATGGTCAACTGTCAACTGTCAACTCTCAACTCTCAACTCTCAACTGTTGAAGCAGTCTCGACTCAAGAAGCCCGGTTGATTGTTCTAACCGCTCTTGCTTTCATCACTTAATTATGTTAAGAAACTGGGTTTCTGTCTCAGCACCGATTTAACCTAAAATCCCTTGACTTTAACCGAAAATGTGATATATATAGTTAAGTAAAATATTTTCATCAAAACAGTTAAAAATCACAACAAAAGCGATCGAAAATAAAAAAGTCTTAGATAGTCGGCTTTGTTTGTTTAATTTAAGCAGAGCCTAAAAAGAAAGCCAACTGCTTGACAAAAAAGTCAGCTTGAATGAGGTGGATTTCAATAAGTTTAATAAATAGAAGCGATATCATAAAATAATTTGAAGGCCCGGAAAATAATCGAAATGATTCCATAGCTCAAAAATCTGGATTAAATCGAATTTAAAACAGATAAGTTGAGAATTCGAGAAAACTAGAAAAAACTCAAGAAAAGCCGATCGCCTAAATTAAAATAAATCTTAATAGAGGTACTCCCAACAGGATATTCGATCGCCAAACTCAGGACAACATCGATCGAGTTTGCGATAATCAGAAAAAGGTGATAATTGCAACCACAGGCGATCGGAAAAAAATGTCAAGATTAGTTCAGGACTCTGGGCGCGCTTGCGCCGTGAAACCGGGTTTCTGCTTTTCACTTTCGGAGATTCCCTGATTTAATTACCTTAAGATACCGGGTTGATGAGTATAATTCTCAATTATTGACAATTTATGCACTAGCACATCACCTATCGCCCGTTTTTACAGTAAATATACCGAGTTAAGCTCCTGGTTCGACCTCCCAATCTAGAAAAAATACGGAAATGCAGCGCGAGTAGCTGCTAAGTGCTAGGAGAAGGAGGAGAATTTGCCCTCTGCTTTTAGATTTACAGCAACCGCGCCCGATGGTTAGGACGTTCTCGCATGGCACAAACCCTTGCGTTCGATTGTTTCTTCCTTCTGTTAACTGTTAACTGTCAACTGTCAACTGTCAACTGTCAACTGTCAACTGTTAACTGTCAACTGTCAACTGTCAACTGTCAACTGTCAACTGTCAACTGTCAACTGTCAACTGTCAATTGTCAACTGTCAACTGTCAACTGTCATGGGATGCTATGTACCTCGATACTAAACCGCAAAATAACTAAACAAATAACAATATGTTTCATGAATATTTGTATCAAGAAGTAACCGACTTGCGCCAAAAGCTAGCTCACCTAGAAAGAGAAATGCAGTCTCAAACCTGGTTCAAAAAGCTGCAAGCGCTGATGGGAGTGATTGGCAAAATTCGTCAATCCTTAGACTTAGAAACAATATTTAAAATTACAGCCACCGAAGTTCGGCAACTCCTAAATGCCGATCGAGTCGCCGTCTACCGCTTCATTCCCGAATCTGAGTGGAACGACGGCGAAGTAGTATCAGAAGACGTACTTCCCCAATTCAGCCCATCCCTGGGTGCAAAAGTTCACGATCACTGCTTCGGCGAACAATTTGCAGCCAACTATGCCAAAGGATACGTTCAAGCAGTCAGCGACATCTACAAAGCCCGGTTGAGCCCCTGTCACCTCAGAATCCTCAAGCGATTTCAAATTCGAGCTAACTTAGTCGTACCCCTGCTACAAGGGCAACATTTGTGGGGATTGCTGTGCATTCACTCCTGCGGCCAACCCCGCGATTGGCAAGAAGACGAAATCGAATTTGCCAAACAAGTAGGAGAACATTTAGCAGTTGCAATTTATCAGGCCGAATTGCACTCGCAAACCCAAAGACAATTAGCAGAAATCGAATCGACGCAGCAGAAACTCCGCGACAGCGAGCAAAAATATCACCAAATTCTTGACTCGATCGGCGATATGGTATTGGTCAAAGGCCCAGAATCGAAAATCGTCTGGGCAAATCAAGCATTCCGCAACTATTACGGCATGAGTCAAGAGGAACTCCAAGGCACGATAGACGCACCTTTCTCCAATCCAGACAATACTCTCCAGTACATCAAAGATGACGCTTTCGTATTTGAAACCGGACAGACTCTGCAAATTGCCGAAGAACCGGTGACGCGCTACGACTCAGAAGTGCGACTGTTTAGCACAGTCAAAACACCCATCCGCAACGAAGACGGCCAAATCACAATGACTGTCGGCGTCTCCCGCGACATGACGGAACGCAAAGCAGCAGAAGAAGCCGTCAAAGCCAGCGAAGCCCAATACCGTCGTTTGGTAGAAACCTCCCAAGACATGATTTGGTCGGTGAATGCGGAGGGGCGATACACCTTCGTCAACCCAGCAGTTAGATATATCTACGGTTATGAACCAGCAGAAATGCTCGATCGACCCTTCTCGGACTTTATGACACCAGAACAAAGCCAGAAAGATTTAGCAGTTTTCGCCCGCCTGCTTGCAGGAGAATCAGTTTTTCAGTACGAAACCACCCAAATCGCCAAAGACGGCAGCATCAAACATTTGATGTTCAACGCGATCGCCCTGTACGATGAAACCGGAAACGTCGTGGGCACCACCGGTACAGCCACCGACATTACCGATCGCAAACGGGCAGAAGCAGCATTGCAGCGTGCCAATGCAGAACTAGAAATGAGAGTAGAAGCCCGTACCGCCGAACTGCAACAGACTTTTGCCGCCCTCAGTGTCAGCGAAGGCAAGTTCCGGACGATCGCGGCCACCATCCCCGGAGCTCTGTTTCAATTTTGCAGCCGCGATGGAGTGTGGAGAGTTGACTATATGAGCGATCGCATCGCAGATATAGCCGGCATCACCGCAGCAGAAATGATGGGAAACATCGCCTCTTTCATTTCCTGCGTCCACCCCGAAGACCTCGAAAGCTTCATCGCTTCCATCAACGAAGCCGTTGAAAATACCTACCTGTGGCACTACGAAGGGCGGTTAGTCAAGCCCGGTGGCGAGATTCGCTGGTGGCAAGGCGACTCAATTCCCACCCGCAGCGAAACCGGCGAAATCGTATTTTCCGGTGTATTGCTCGACATCAACGATCGCAAAGTTGCCGAAACCGCCATCCGAGAAAGCCAGCGACAGCTACAAGAAGCCCAAAGACTAGCCCACGTCGGCAATTGGGAACTCGATGCGACAACCGGAACCGTCACTTGGTCAGAGGAACTCTTCCGCATCCACGGACTCGAACCAGCGGCCACAGCACCCAGCCGAGAAGAGCAAATCGCTCTGATCCATCCAGAAGATTTAGAATTTTGGCATACAGAAGTACAGCGGGGAGTTGACTTCGGCATCCCCTTTGATTTTGACTTCCGCATTTGCCGTCCCGACGGCACCCTGCGTCACCTCAACGCCCTGGGCCGCTCCGAAACCGATGCCAGTGGCAAGGTACTAAAATTGTTCGGCACGGCGATCGACATTACCGATCGCTTCCTTGCAGAAGAAGCCCTGAGACAAGCAGCAGCCGAGTTGGAAGACAGAGTGAGCGATCGCACTGCCGAACTTTCCCAAGCAGTCACTCAGTTAGAACAAGAAATTGGCGATCGAAAACTTGCAGAAGCAGCGCTGCAAGTTTCCGAACAAAACCTGCGAACCATCTTTAACAATGTCTACGATGCTATCTTCATTCACGATGTAGAAGGAAACATTCTTGATGTCAACAATCGAATGTTAGAAATGTACGGAGTGAGCCAGGAACAAGCAACCAAATTATCACTTATCAACGACTATTCAAGCGGCGATAATCCCAGAGAACAAACGGCAGAACTTTGGGCTAGAGTATTAGTCGGCGAAACAGGTCGCATGGAATGGAAAGCGAGGCGTCCCAACGACGGTTCAACTTTTGATGCAGAAATTGCCCTGTCCAAAATCAATCTTAACGGCAATGTTAACATCATTGCCAATGTACGAGATATTAGCGATCGAAAACAGGCAGAATTAGAACTGCAACGCGCTCAACAATTTATGGAATCAGTCCTCAAAACCATACCCGTAGGAGTAGTTGCCAAGGAGGCCAAAGAGTTGCGATTTGTACTGTGGAACCCCGCCGCCGAAACTTTGCTCGGTTTCAGTGCAGCAGAAGTTATGGGCAAAAATGATTACGACTTTTTCCCCACAGAACAAGCCGATCTTTTCACCGCCAAAGACCGGGAAGTGCTCGACAGCAGGCAGATGGTAGAAATCGCCGAAGAAGATATTCAAACAGGCCAAGGAGAATCGCGGATATTTCATACCAAGAAAACATCCATACTCGATGCTGATGGCACACCGCAATATCTATTAGCTATTACCGAAGATATTACCGATCGCAAACGAGCAGAAATTGCCTTGAGGCGATCGTCAGCCCAACTCAAGCAGCAAGCCGAGCGAGAAAAATTGCTCAACAGTCTCACCGCTCAAATCCGCAATTCCCTGGACTTCGACAGCATTGTTACAGTCGCCGTTAAGGAAATTCGTGCTTTCCTGAAGATCGATCGGTGCAACTTTGCCTGGTATCGCGAAGACGGGGAGGAGCCTTTCTGGGAAATTATTAAAGAATCTCGCCGTACCCAACTTCCCGATTTAAGAGGTCGCTATCTGGCTTGCGACTTAGGCCCTGTGGCCGAACAACTCTTGCATATGGAAATGCTGCGGGTGGATGATGTCGAAACAGTCGCAGATCCTGCTTGGAAACAAACCATTCAAGCGATGGGCTACCAGTCTGTATTAGCCATCCCCATGCAGGCACTTTCCGGGGTAATGAGCGCAATTACCTGCTGCAACAGCAATGTTGTGCGGCCCTGGAGCGATAGCGAAGTCGAATTGTTGCAAGCGATTACAGTTCAATTGGCGATCGCCCTCAACCAAGCCGAACTTTACGCCCAAACTCGCAATAAAGCTCGCGAATTAGAGCAAACCTTGCTGCAATTAACCAGCGCTCAATCGCAGTTAATTCAAAGCGAAAAAATGTCATCTCTCGGTCAACTCGTCGCAGGAGTTGCCCACGAAATTAACAATCCAGTTAACTTTATTTACGGCAATCTCAGCCACGCTAACGAATATACTCAAGACTTGCTGCACCTGATCGAACTTTACCAAAACTACTATCCCGATCCAGTGCCGGAAATTCAACAAGAAGTCGAAGCAATTGAACTCGAATTTCTAATGGATGACTTACCGAAACTGCTTTCCTCAATGAAAGTTGGTGCAGACAGAATTCAGCTCATCGTTGCATCTCTACGCACATTCTCCCGCATGGACGAAGCAGAAATGAAAGCCGTCAACATCCACGACGGTATAGATAGCACTCTGATGATTTTGCAGCACCGGGTCAAAGCAAAACCGAATTCTCCCGAAATAGAGGTGATCAAAGAATACGGTCAATTGCCGTTAGTGGAATGTTATGCCGGACAGCTAAATCAAGTGTTTATGAATATCTTGAGCAATGCTTTAGATGCTTTGGAAGAAAGAGATGCGCGGCTTTCTGTCGAGCAAATGCGGGAAAATCCCAGCTCGATCCGCATCTGGACTGAAATGCCAAAACCCGATCGAATATTAGTTCGGATTGCTGACAACGGCCCGGGCATGACAGAGACTGTCCGCAATCAACTTTTTAACCCATTTTTCACCACTAAACCTGTGGGGAAAGGCACTGGGATGGGCTTGTCAATTAGCTATCAAATTGTTACAGACAGACACAACGGCTCGTTGAAATGCACTTCTGCGCCGGGAGAGGGTGCCCAATTTGCGATCGAGATTCCGCTCAAAGCTAATCGCTAATCCTAGGTACGTTGTTGCGCTTAAGCGCTCTCGATCTATGAAAGAGCGCTTAAGCGCAACAACATACCTAAAAGTTAATTTCTAGGTATCTCATTCCTAACCGCTTCTAACAACCTATCTAAATCTACTCATGAACAGCTTTCACTAGAGTCAGTCCAAGTCTGCGGTGTAACTTCCTCAATGTAAAAAGTAGCGCATCACTGCTTGCTTACTGCTCGGCTTGGGCTCAACAGTAGGCTTGACCACAATTCCCCCGACGCGAGGAAAGCGACTTTGAGGTAAAAATATTGAATTGTAGTTAATGATTCATTCGTGCCTGGTGTTTGTTCGGTTGTCACACCAACTAAGCCGGGAGCAACTCGCATGAATCAAGCGCAAATGAATTATACAGCTATTGTCACCAGTTTTCAAATTCTGGGTAAATGAGTAAATTTAGGTAGAAATAGACAGATTTCTTGAAACAGATGTTAACCCGACTTCATATTGCCCAAATTTATCAGCATTTCTGTCACTGCGCCGCTGTCCAAAGGTTTAGAAAACAAATATCCCTGAGCTAATTCGCAGTCGAGTGCCCGAAGCTGGGCTAACTGTTCGGCTGTCTCCACACCTTCGGCGATCGCATTTAATCCCAAATTGTGAGCCAAAGTTACGATCGCCCGCACAATCTGCAAAGGCTGACCCCCACCGTTGCCGTTTTCGAGCGCCCCCAAGCGACTCACAAAAGATCGATCGATCTTCAGCGTATCCAGCGGAAAGCGGTGCAAGTAACTCAAAGACGAATAGCCCGTACCAAAATCGTCGATCGACAATCGAATATTTCTACCTTTTAATTGGGCAAGTACAATATTAGCTTTAGCCACATTTTCTACGATCGCGCTTTCAGTGATTTCCAATTTTAAACAATTCGGAGCGCAGCCAGTTTCTGCCAATATTTCATCTATATGTTCGATTAAATTCGCCATTCCTAACTGCTTTGGAGAAATATTGACACTCATTGTTAATTGTGAAGGCTCAACAATTGGAAATTGGGCATGGGGTATTGGGCATCGGGCATCGGGCATTGGGCATTGGGCATCGGGCATCGGGCATCGACCAAACAGGGCATCGGGCATCGGGCATTGCCGAACTTCCTGCTTCCTTGTATTAGTTAAATCCGTTACATCCGTTACATCCGCTACAAAATCCGCTGCCGAACTTCCTTCTTCCATCAACATTTCTTGCCAAACGCGCAATTGTCGGCAAGCTTCGCGCAGCACCCAGGCTCCCAGAGGCACGATCAAGCCTGTTTCTTCAGCTACAGGAATAAAAGTAGACGGCGGCACTAGACCCCGAATCGGGTGCTGCCAGCGCACCAAAGCCTCAAAACCTTCGATCGCACCGCTGGCGAGGGAAAAAATTGGTTGGTAGTGCACAATAAAGTGCGAACATTCATCCTTACTTTTCCCTAATTCCTCCTTACCAAAAATAGCTAACCGCA
This sequence comes from Microcoleus sp. CAWBG58, assembly GCF_020883045.1. NCBI lineage: Bacteria > Bacillati > Cyanobacteriota > Cyanophyceae > Oscillatoriales > Microcoleaceae > Microcoleus > Microcoleus sp. CAWBG58. The sequence continues at coordinate 81,560 of NZ_JAHRFA010000019.1, forward strand.
GGTCTGTTTCTAACTGCAAGAGGGAGATAGTTTGGTCGTGCATCGCCAAATTAAACACCTCGTGGCGGGCTTTACCCAAAGCTTTAGCACGGTACATAGCAATATCAGCATCGCGCAGGAATTCTTCGGGATGGCTGTATAAAGCACTCTGCTGGCCGTTCAACTCGTCACTTTCTACTATTCCTAACTCACCTCGACTGAAAACAATCCCAATGCTAGCGGTGGTAAATACTTCATGCCCTTCGAGGTTAAACGGAATCTTCAGTTCTGTTTGTATCCTGTTAGCTGCTAGGGTGGCGTCGCTGAAGCTCTGAATGCGATCTAGCAGAATGGTAAATTCGTCTCCCCCCAACCGGGCGACTGTATCGGAAACGCGCACGCAATCCTGAAGCCGCTGCCCTAGGGCAATTAGCAGTTTATCCCCAAGAATGTGTCCTAAAGAATCATTAACTATTTTGAAGCGGTCTAAATCTAGGAACAAAACGGCAAATTTGTAATCTGGGGAATGTTTGGAACGGCGGATCGCTTGTCCTAGCCTGTCGATGAACAAAAGGCGGTTAGGTAAACCCGTCAGCGAATCGTGAAAGGCGCCGTGCAGTAGTTGCTGTTCTACTCGCTTGCGCTCGGTGACATCTCTGATAATAATTTGGGCGGCGGCTGAGCCTTGATAAATAGCGGGGATGCCGGCAACTTCAACGTCTATGATTTCTCCGTCAAGCCGCATCAATTTTTCTTCGGCAAGCTCTATCGGCTGATTTTCTTCCTCGACTTGTCTCATCCGTTCTCTGGCTTTTTCGACATAGTTTGGATGAACCATATTCAATACCGGAAAGCCGATGAGCTCTGCCGGAGATCTGGCGCCGAGGAGTTTAGCGCCGGCGGCATTGATGTAGACGATTTTTCCTTGACTGTGAACGGCGATCGCTTCGGGAGATAGTTCTACTAAACGACGATAGCGTTCTTCACTTTCTTGGAGAGATACTATCAGCTCGCAGCGCTCTTTTTCGGCTCGCTGGCGTTCGACTTCCATTCTGTGAACTGCCAGAAATTTACCGATGCTTTGAGCCATCAGTTCTATGATTTCTCTGGTCTGCGATTCAAAATTTTTATGTCGGGCTTCTTGCGAACAAAAGCTCAAAGTACCATAAATTTTATCGTTGACAAATATCGGTGTGCCAATGTATGATTCTATGTTCAAATCTTGATAAACTTGATGGTCGCCAGTTTTCAGTATTTCTTTGATGTGAGAACACGCCATGGTTTTTTTGGATTTGATTACTGCTGCACAGTAAGTATCGCTAAGATTTAATTTTAATCCTTTGTTAAAATATTTGATATTGCTTTTGACGGAGCGAATCAGAAAAGATTGACTTTCAACTTGAGCAATAATACCAATAGAGAGTCCAAAAATCAAACAGCCTGCTATCAGATAATCATCAACCAGTTCTTGAAAGTTTTGATAGTGATAAGTTGTAATCCGGTGCAAGTGTTTGAGGTTGGCACTGAATGTGGCTAAATCTTGAGACTTTAAAAATAATTCTTCTTCCGAGCGCTGGCGGTCTGTAACATCGGTTTGAACTGCAATAAAGTGAGTTAAGTGTCGCCGAGAGTTGTATACTGGAGCAATAGAAAGTTCGTTCCAAAAAGGTGTTCCATCTTTCCGAAAATTACGCAAGATAACTTGGCATTCTTTCCCTTCTTGAATGGCAGTTTGCAGCTCTTTTGCCGCAGGGCAATTGATGTTTTTCCCCTGTAAAAATCGGCAATTTTGACCAATTAATTCTTCTCTGCTATAACCTGTGATCCGCTCAAAACTGGGATTGATATAAATAATTGGATTATCTGCAACTGTGGCGTCGGCGATCGCAATGCCGTTGCTGGTACTCTCGATCGCCCGTTCCATCATTTGCAAGCGCTCTTGCGATCGAATGCGATCGATCGCCGCAGCTAACAGATTGGCGATCGCTTCTACAAAATAAACGTCATCCTGGTTAAAAACCCGCTCTTGCTTGCTGTGTACCCCCAAAATGCCCCAGACAGCCGACTCAGCAGTCTTCCCAGGTTCTGCTTGTCCCCAGTTCTTTTTCGCCTGTCCCCGATTTCCGGGAACGATCGCAGTGACGCCGCTGACAGCCTGGTGGTTGTGCAGCAGTGGCGACTCGCTAAAGCGGGTTTCTACTCGCAAATCTGCGACGATTATCGGTTCACCAACTAGCAATGTGTAACCTGCTTGCGATCGACTAGAAGCGGTAACAGTAGCGTTACCGACAAGTCCGGGCTGCCAGCCAATCCCCGCTCGCAACAGAAAAGCATGGCCAGAAGGCAACAGTTCCAGAAACTGGCAATACTCAACATCTAGGGTTTGGGCAATTAACACCGCAGCTTTTTCCATCAGTGCGGACAAATCTGTTTCTACCAGAGCCTGCTGCCCCAAGTAAGCGACGGCCGCTTGCTGGCGGGCCCGCAAGTGGATTGACGCGAGCAATTCCTGCTCTTTGGCGGTGGCTAGCTTGCGCTCGGTAATGTCGCAAAACACCGACAGTACCGTTTTTTCCGACAGTAATGTCAAATACCGCATGGATACAGTGGCCCAAAACAGGGTACCGTCAGCTTTTTTGAGGCGGACTTCTGTCTCGCGGACGTATCCATTGCGAGCGAGATCCTCCAGTAGTTGCTGGCGTTCTGCGGGATTGTTGTAGAGGATGGAGGCTGGCTGGCGGTCGATCGACACAAATGCTCTCAGACCGAAAGCCTGACGGCATAAATCGTTACTATAAAGAATTGTCCCGTCAGGCAGACTGCTAACGATCATGGGCATCGGCATCGAATTGGCGATCGTCAGCAGCAATTCTTTGGTTTCTTGCAATTCTTCGTACAAGTCTGGCTTGGCGGCACAGCCCTGACAGTCTTCACCGTTTTCAGGGATAAAACTTTCCATTTTTCAATTGTTCCATTGAGCAGGTAACTTTTTTTACACTTGTGGTGACTGATGATTGCATATGTAGAGGACGATCGACAGTACCTCACTACATTAATCTTAACTAGAACTCCTGCAAGTCAACTCGTCAAAACTCGATCTGAGGAGTTTTGGGTGAACTCCCAGTAGAGATCGCATCTGTCTCTGGTAAGAAAATGTAGAGTTTGTGAACTTGCGTTAAATTTTCATGTATAGCGGGGTACTTTGCCAAATATGCAGCGCCAGCCCCTAATCTAAAAAGTAATGCCATCTGCTAACAACTATCCAAAACTATCCGAAGAGAGAGAGAAAATGCTTGAATCTTACCGCCTTCACGCTGCCGAAAGAGCCGCATTGGGAATTCCACCGCTGCCGCTTGACGCCCAGCAAACGTCGGAACTCTGCGAATTGCTGAAAAATCCGCCACCGGGAGAAGAAGAAGCCTTAATCGAATTATTGCGCGATCGCGTACCTCCAGGCGTAGACAGCGCCGCCTACGTCAAAGCTGGTTTTTTAACCGGCATCGCCAAAGGTGAAATCCACAGCCCCCTAATTGCTCCCAAATGGGCAGTTTACCTGCTGGGGACAATGATGGGCGGTTACAACGTCCAATCTTTAATCGATTTGCTCAATCCTACTGCCGAAATCGCTATCCCCGCCACCGCAGCCCGGGCTTTGAGCAAAACGCTGTTAGTATTTGACGCCTTCCACGACATTCTCGCCCTGTCGGATACTAATCCCTACGCGAAGCAGGTAGTCGATTCCTGGGCTGATGCCGAGTGGTTTACCGGCCGCCCCGAACTGGCCGAAGCCATTACTGTGACAGTCTTCAAAGTGCCAGGAGAAACCAATACCGATGACTTGTCTCCCGCACCTCAGGCTACCACGCGGCCGGACATTCCCCTGCACGCTTTGGCGATGCTCGAAAGCAAGATGCCAGGGGCTTTAGAAACGATCGCCCAATTAAAGGAAAAAGGCCATCCCGTAGCCTACGTCGGCGATGTTGTCGGCACCGGTTCCTCGCGGAAATCGGCGATTAACTCGGTGTTGTGGCACATTGGTAACGATATTCCGTTTGTACCAAACAAGCGCAACGGCGGATATATTCTAGGAAGTGCGATCGCCCCGATTTTCTTCAATACCGCTGAAGATTCCGGTGCACTGCCGATCGAATGCGATGTCGCCAAAATGGAAACCGGCATGGTAATCACCATCCATCCCTACAAAGGCGAAATCACCAACGAAGCCGGAGAAATCATCTCCACCTTCACCCTCAAACCCGACACCATCCTCGACGAAGTGCGCGCCGGCGGTCGAATTCCCCTATTAATTGGACGCACCTTAACCGACAAAGTTCGCGAAGCTTTAGGACTAGGAATCAGCTCTATTTTCACCCGTCCAACTATCCCCGCCGATACCGGAAAAGGCTTCACCTTAGCTCAAAAAATGGTAGGGAAAGCTTGCGGTTTGTCCGGCGTTCGTCCCGGCACATCTTGCGAACCAGTGATGACCACCGTCGGTTCCCAAGATACCACAGGCCCAATGACACGAGACGAGTTAAAAGAACTTGCTTGTTTGGGATTTAGTTCCGATTTGGTAATTCAAAGTTTCTGTCACACCGCTGCCTATCCGAAACCAGTTGATGTCAAAACTCACCACGAATTGCCCGATTTCATGGCACAGCGGGCCGGCATCGCTTTACGTCCCGGAGACGGCATTATTCACTCTTGGCTGAACCGGATGTTATTACCGGATACAGTAGGAACTGGCGGCGATTCTCACACTCGTTTTCCTTTAGGAATTTCTTTCCCTGCGGGTTCGGGATTAGTTGCTTTTGCTGCTGCTTTGGGCGTGATGCCTTTGGATATGCCAGAATCAGTTCTAGTCCGGTTCAAAGGTGAATTGCAACCGGGAGTAACGCTGCGAGATGTTGTGAATGCAATTCCCTACGTAGCAATTCAAAAAGGTTTGCTGACAGTCTCCAAACAGAATAAGAAAAACATCTTTTCTGGGCGGATTATGGAGATTGAAGGTTTGCCAGATTTGAAGGTCGAGCAGGCTTTTGAATTGACCGATGCCTCGGCCGAGCGTTCTTGCGCCGGATGCACGATTAAATTGAGTTCTGAGACGGTCTCTGAGTACATTCGTTCTAACGTCGCGCTGCTGAAAAACATGGTGGCGCGGGGCTATCAAGATGCGCGGACGATGATGCGCCGGGTGGCGAAGATGGAGGAATGGCTGGCGAATCCGGTGCTCCTAGAAGCGGATGCTGATGCCGAGTACGTGGAAATTATCGAAATCGATCTCAACGAGATTACCGAACCGATTGTAGCTGCGCCGAATGACCCGGATAATGTGAAACTGTTGAGTGAGGTTGCGGGCGATCGGGTAGACGAAGTATTTGTCGGTTCCTGCATGACAAATATCGGTCACTACCGCGCCACTGCCAAGGTATTGGAAGGTTCAGGAGAAGTGAAAACTCGCCTGTGGATTTGTCCGCCCACTCGCATGGACGAACAGCAACTGAAAGAAGAAGGTTATTACAGTATTTTTGGAGCCGCTGGAGCGCGGACGGAAATGCCGGGATGCAGTCTTTGTATGGGCAATCAAGCGCGGGTTAAAGATGCCACAACGGTGTTTTCAACTTCGACTCGCAACTTCAACAACCGCATGGGTAAAGATGCACAAGTTTATCTCGGTTCTGCGGAATTGGCGGCAGTTTGTTCGCTGTTGGGTCGCATTCCCACAGTCGAAGAATACCACGAGATTGTGGCGAAGAAAATCAATCCTTTTGCTGGTGATTTGTATCGATATTTGAATTTCGATCAGATAGCTGGTTTTGAGGATGAAGGGCGAGTGATTGCTTTGGAAGATATGCCTCGGATTGAGGATATTTTGGGGATTCCTGAGGGTGTTTTGAGCAATTAATATAGCGGATAGAGCGAAAGATAAGGTACGTTGTTGGGATGCGAGCCCTCTTGGTTTAAGGGTTATATAAGCTGTCAATCATACCTCATTTTTTCGAGAAAGGCTATATCGTCGAAGCTGACTGAGATGGTTATTTTGAACCGCAGATAAACGCAGGTGTACGCAGATGAATGAATTTTATCTGCGTACATCTGTGTTCATCCGCCGACATCTGCGGTTAAAGAAATTCCCATTGTTTACAATATAAGTAGAGACGACTTCGATCGCCAATTTCTAATTCCCATCCAAAATATCGATCGACCCGCTGATTTAAATACGACAAAGGAGAAAAGTGATTATGTCTGAACAAGCTTTAATTGGTGAAAGTCCAGCGACAGCAACCTCAGCACCAGAAACTCGCATTGGCAATGAAATGGTAGAGTTTCTCAGTGTAATTCAGCAAACTCCGAGAGAATATTGGCCGAATTTGCTTAAAATGATGAGGTTATTTCTGGAAACCGTGAGAGTTAAGCCCGGATTACCGGAACCCGCCGAGACACCTGAAAACGTAGATTTTACGAAACTGTCGAAGGATAGAAATATCACAAGAAATCAAGCTATGAGCAAAATGCTGCTAGCGGGGCGAAAGGAAGGAAATGAGGATAACGAAAAACCAGAAACTATCGATCCTGTACAGCAGCACGAAGCTCTGAGCAAGTTGTTACAGTCTTGGGTAGATGATGGAGATGAACAGGAACAAACAGAAACCGCTGAAGTGCTTCGCAAAGCACTAGAAGAAAACCAGGTGCATATATAGTCGATGAGCAGAATAGTTTTGTTAGATTCTGGGCCTTTAGGAATTGTTACAAATCCCAAAGCCGCCTCTCCTTTATATCAAGAGGGTAAACTCTGGCTGCAATTTTTGCCACTAAAAGGTTATATTGTAATGCTCCCTGAAATTGCTGACTATGAGGTGAGGCGCGAATTAATTCGTGCAGGTAAGGCGGCAGGTATTAGACGACTCGATGAACTTAAATCGCAAATTCCCTACTGTCCTTTGACTACGGAGGTAATGCTTTCAGCGGCTCAGTTGTGGGCGGATGCACGAAAGAGAGGAAAGCCAACGGCACACCCCGATGCACTTGATGGGGATGTGATTCTGGCTGCTCAAGCAATATTGGAAGTAAATGGTATGAATGAAGTGGTGATTGCTACCACAAATGTGGGGCATTTGTCTCAGTTTGTCGATGCTCGCGAATGGCGATCGATCTCTTAAAGCTAGATTCTACGATAAACACTCAAGAATGAGCCGTTAACAAAACTTGCAAAAGCCGATCGCACGCAACGCACCTTCCCCGACTTACCCAGTGCCTGATATACTTTCCACTATAGATATTTTTACACATACCATTAGCGAGATAAACAAGATGGTGGAAACAGTGGACACAATCGAAAAAACGGACGATCGCACGCAAACCCGGTTTTGGGGTAAAGTTACAGTCATAGACGCGGGCGATCGCTACAAGATCAATCGCATCGAAGTCAAACCGGGACACCACATCCGCACCCAAATGCACTATCACCGCAGCGAGCACTGGGTTGTCGTCTCCGGTACCGCTAAAGTTATCTGCGATGACAAAGAGACCATTCTCATGCAGAAACAGTCAACCTACGTTCCCATGAATACCGCTCACCGCGTGGAAAACCCCGGCGTTATTCCCTTGGTGATGATTGAAATCCAAAATGGCGAATATCTAGGAGATGATGACATTATCCGTTTTCCCCAAGATGCCGCTGACGAAGATTGATCTCAAATCAAGTTAAATAACTCTCAGGTTTGTAGTGAGGACTTCAGTCCTCTCTCATCTCAGACTTAACGGAAAATTAAAATTACCAGAAAGAATGGGTTTAAAGCCCCAAGCCCGGGAGAAATTAAAATCAGGCTCTTCGTTACTCCAATCCTGTTCCTTCTTTTGTCAACTGTCAACGAAGAGGGCGGGCCCGCACCATCCACCGCCCCTACAAACTGTCAACTGATTGAAGGAAATTAAAATTATAGGGGCAATTTCAGAAATTGCCCCTACAGGATTATATTAAGGTTATTAAACACGATAGTCTGATATAGCAATTGGCGATCGTCCTACGGCAAAGCAGCGTTTTTCAAATCTACATTTGCCATATTGGCATCCTGTAAATTAGCGCCAGTCAAATCTGAACCGTTCAAGTTAGCACCGGTCAAATTAGCACCAGTCAAATTAGCATCCCGCAAGTTGACCCCCAGCACATCTATTCCCGCCAAACTACCGCCCCGGAGGGTGATATTTCCCAGATTCGCGACAGACTGACGGGCATTTCTCAGGTTCGCCCCAGCCAAATTAGCACTTTCTAAATTCGCCCCGACCAAATTAGCACTGGTGAGGTTGGTATTTTTCAAACTGGCAATTACTAAACCAGCCAAACTCAGGTTAGCCCGAGTCAAATCAGCACCCTCCAAATTTGCCCCGTGCATTTTAGCCCCAATCAAGCTCGCACTTTGCAATTTAGCTTGTGTCAGATTTACTCCGTTTAATTTGGCTTCGTTCAAATTTGTACCCCTCAAATTTGCACCGCTCAAATTTGCACCGCTCAAATTTGCACCGCTGAGATCCATACCAGAAAGCTGCGCTCCTGTCAAGTCACATTTGCTGCAATTTTTAGTTTCTAATAGTTGCTTGACATCTGATACGTTTTCTGCTTTGACTCCAGAAGCAAAACCGATCGCAATTAGCAGCCCTGTTGTTGTTAAAATTCCAAATTTCATATACTCACCCTCAGCGATAGCTCTCTCTACTAATAATATCCAACATTTTTAGAGAGAGTGGGGTGATCGGTCTCTTCGATAAACTGTGACAATCATCACCCTATTGTGCACAAAATATGATAGGATGATGAACGTTTCAAGTCTTAACAATTATTGTAAACAATTATTGCTTTTTCAGGAACCAAAAGGGAAAGGATTGCGTCGGTTCGAGACGGACACCCGTGATGCTGTTCTGAGCAAAAGTATAGTCCTTATCCTGCCATAGGGGGATGAAAGGTACATCTTGACCTAGTATGTCCTGAATTTCGGCAAACAAAGCTTTGCGGGTTTGAGGGTTTGCTTCTTTTCGCTGGTTGGCGATCAGTTGATTTACCCGATCGCTATAATAAAACGAACCCTGCCCCTGACTCGCACCCTTCTCGCACCCGCGGGCCGCCGAACCCGTCGCACAATCCAAAAACGGCTGAATGTAATTGTCAGCGTCGAAAAAGTCAGCGTACCAATCCACTAACACCGCAGGATAAATCCCCTTCTCGATATTCTGAAACAAAGTCGGAGATTCAACGCTATTAATTTCCACCTGCATGATCCCGTCCATTTTGAGTTGGGCTAAAGCTTTAATCGTACTCGCCACTAAACCTCGTTTTGTGGAACCACTAGGATGCCAAATTTGAAAAATAAACGGATTGGTGGCCGAATATCCCGCTTTTGTTAACAATTCCTTGGCTTTTGTCATGTTGGCGTCGCCGTACATTTCTTTAAACACTGGCTTGTTAACGTCGAAGGTTGTGGGAATCAGGCTGTACAGAGGCTGGGCTTGTCCTCGGAGGACGCGATCGTTAATAAGCGGCCGATCCATCGCCGCTGCGATCGCCTGTCTCACCTCTAACTTATCCAGCGGTTTAGAATTGAGATTCAGCGTCATATAACTAACTGTACTGCTCTCCCCCACGATTTCCTGCCATTTCCCTTTTTTTGCTCCCTCGTCCAAGCTGCGAACTTGATCCGCATCCAGGGATAAATAAGCTACATCGATCGCACCAGTCCTAAAAGTATTGAACAAATTTGAAGAACTCGAAAGCAGCAAAATGTCAATACCTTTATTAACGGGTTTTTCTCCCCAATACTTATCAAAGGCGTCAAACTTCAGAGAATCGCTACCGTACTTCGCCAGTTTGTAGCGTCCGGTTCCTACAAAAGTATCGGGTTTAAATTTACCGTCTCCAATCTCATAAGCTTTCGGAGAAATCGGACAAAGGCCGGCAAATGTCAGCAGGGAAGGAAAAGCAGCAAAAGGCTTTTTGAGTTGAAAAGTTAATTCGTATTCGCCCGTCGCTTTCACCGATTCTACTGCATCGCCCAACAAGAAAGCCGGACGACCGCCATTTTTGATAAATCGCTGCAACGAAAATTCCATTGCTGCGGCGTTAAACGGTGTGTCGTCATGAAAAATCACGCCTTGACGCAAGGGAATTGTATATGTCAATCCGTCTTTGCTCACTTTTGGCATTGCTGTCGCCAAGTGGGGGATTAACTTTGTCGTTCCCGACTCGTAGGTGTAGAGAGTATCGCCCAAATTTCGCAGCAGTTGTCCTGAGATGGTTTCGTAAGCGTCGGCGGGGTCGATCGTCCGCAATTTCAAGGTTGTGCCAATTGTCACGCGATCGTTGTTCGGCGAATTGGGCGAATTGGGCGATCGACTGGCACTCTGTCCGCAGCTTGCAACTAACAAGCAGCAGAGGCAGAACAGAGCTATAACTTTAATCACTGAAGGTTTTATAGATATTCTCGACTGCCGCTTGTTGATTTCCATCGTCTTTTATTGACACTCCAAATTACTAATCATATTATCAAGACTTACGCACTTATAAATCAGAAACCCGGTTTCTTAGTAGATGCAATGTCGCGAAACCTCTAAAACTGACTGCGGAAGCATCTCAATGAATGCAAAAAAGCAATTGCTTTACAGTGCGAGCGTCCCCGCTCGCGATCTATAATCGCGAGCGGGGACGCTCGCACTATAAAATCAAAACATCAAAACTGAGATGCTCCCACTGACTGCTGTCAACTGTCAACTGTCAACTGTCAACTGCTTTCCTGCCAACTGACTAAAATTCCCTGAGGAGCGATCGCCAATCCCGACAGCGTTTCAGGTAAATGCGAGCTACCCGATCGCTCGGATTTGCCCGCAAACACTCTTCAAACAATTTTCCTGCCAATCGGTACTCATGGCGATCGCAAAGTAACATCGCTTCAGTATATACCGCCAAATTTGCTAGCTTAGCCGAGAGAATTTCCGGCGGATCGGCATCGAAGACCTCATATATTGTGACATATTGTAATTTTCCTTTTACCTGTACTTTATCCACAATCCGAATCTTATAATCAGCCGGATTTCGCAACCGTTCCAATGTCTGCTGAGAAATTAACAGAGGAACGCCATAATCTTTCGTCAACCCTTCAATCCGAGACGCCAAATTAACAGCATCACTAATCACCGTGCTATCCATTCTGCTTTTGCCACCAACTGTCCCCAGCATCAAAGAACCAGAATTGATCCCAATCCCAATTTGAATCGGAATGTAGCCCACACTTAAACGGTATCTGTTGTAATCGTTCAGGATATTTAGCATCGCAATACCAGCTTTCACTGCATCATCTGCACAGTCGCTAAACAAAGCCATAATCGCATCGCCGATATATTTGTCAATAAACCCATGATTGCTAGTAATAGCAGGCTCCATGCGCGACAGGTAAGCATTTATAAAATTAAAATTTTCTTGAGGAGTCATAGTTTCGGAAAGCGTCGTGAAATCGCGGATGTCCGCAAACAGCACCGACATTTCCTGCTGCACTTGATCGCCTAAACTGACATTAATAATACTTTCATATCCCAACAAATTTAGAAATTGATGTGGCACAAATCGCCCGTAGGCATCAGTTAATTCCGATTCAGCATCCAGAGATTTTTCTAAGCTTTTATTGACTTCAAATAATTCCTTAATAAATGTTTGGCGGTCGGCTTCAGCTTGTTTGCGTTCCGTGACATCTTGAAAAACTGCGATCGCAAAAGCAACTTTGCCACAGTCAAAAATTGGCGTCCCCCAAGTCTCAAGGGGGATTTTATTGTCGGATTGATGAATTTCCAAATCGTCAGCCGTCGAACTTTCTCCCTTCAGCGCTCGGACAATCGGCAAATTATCGGCAGGGTAAATAATATCAGTTCCCGCGATATAAAATTTATAACTTTTTGACAAATCATCAACAGCATTTAACGGCAACACCCCTTGGCCGAGTAACTGCTGTCCGGCACGATTGACGTAGTAAGGTTTACCTTGAGCATCGAGCACGGCCACGCCTACGGGAATCGCTTCGAGAAATTGAGCTAGCTTAACTTCACCTTCCCGCACCGCCTCCAATGCCCGATAGCGCAACTCAGATTCAACCGTATCGGAATGTTCAGCAGTATTTTCCAGCAAGATTTCCAGATCCGCTTTTTCCTCCTTCAAGTCTTCCACTTGCTGGCGCAATCTTTCTATCTCTAAAAGTAGCTGTTCTCTAGATGGTTGTTCTTCCAGCATAACCCGAGAATTTGCGCCTCGACTAACAGAAACTTCCTCAACAGTCCATACCCTAAAAGTCATCATACGTCTATAGTAATTCAAACTGCAAACTCGGCATTAGGCGCTGGAAATTCTTCACAGATTTACCTTGCCAAGCTATACATTGAGAACCTTGTACCGCCATTTGCACCCGAGCTTTTTTGCGTACTGCGATAATAAACTTCGACAGCATATTTATGCCTGAACTGTTCAAAAATTCTAACTGTTGCAAATTGAGGGTAATTTTTGCCGGTGCCAAATCGGCTACCTCCTCCAGTAACTGCACTATCGGCGCGTACTCTTGGGGCCTGCTCAACCTTAGAGATCCTATAAAACTCACGGTTGCCGTTGATGGATCGTAACAGATCCCGTAATCTTCTGTTTTAATTTCCATTGCCGCAAAAAAAGTCCCTTAGACATTATCGATCGCCAGCGATACTTATACTCTTAATTGCACCATAGTTGTCACCGTAATTACTTCCGGGTCTTTTTGCACCGTCTGGAACTTCCAACCTATTTGGGTGGTATAATCGCTGAGCATGGTTAGCAGGCCCAATCCTGAATTAGTAGAAGTTTCGTCAGCAGCATTTTTTTCCAACTGCTCAATGTACAGCTCGCTCGGATCCGACTCCAGCAACTGCTGAATGTAAGCCTGAAACTTCCCCACACCTTGCGGAGAGATGCTGTTAGCAACTGAGAAAATCAGTCCGTCGCTCTTTAATTGCAGTTTAATGTTGATCGGGTGTTCCGATGTCTCATCATTAAACTTCATCGCATTCTCTAATAACTCATTAGCAATGTAGCTAACAGCACTTTTAATTTCAGCTTGTCTGTCAATTGTCGAGGGATCATCCTCGTTTCCAGGGAAAAAAGTCGTCAAGTAGTCAGCCAGAAAATCCGCCGACAAACCATTGTTCCGCCACCGCTGCTTGAGGGGGATCGAACTCGGGGAAAATCCAATTATTAAATATTCGTGGCTGGGAGTAGGCTCGATGAAATCCCCGAAAGTCTGAATCATGTTAGTTGTTGGTTGACAGTTGACAGTTGACTGTTGTTATTTGTTAATCGTTATTTGTTATTTGTTATTTGTTATTTGTTGACTCTTGTTATTTGTTAATTGTTAATTGTTATTTGCTACCAATGCGCTGTTTGCCCAATGCCCTGTTTGCCCAATGCCCTGTTTGCCCAATGCCCCATTCCCCATTCCCCATTCCCCATTACTTATTTTTGTTTAAGAATCAGCAATGTGATGTCATCAAAAACTTTTTGTTCGCCGATGTGCGATCGCACGTCGTCAATTACAGCGTGCCTGATCTCTGTAGCCGTTCGCTGCCAATTAATCTGTATTACCTTAATTAACCTATCTAAACCATAAAGCACTTTATTCATATTTTTAGCCTCCGTAATCCCATCAGTGTACAGCACTACCACATCTCCTGAATGCAACTGGACAAGGGTTTGGGCCACAAAATCAGCAATATCTTCATCCAGCCCGATCGGGAAACCCAAATCGATTGTATCAAACCGCTCGACCGAACCGTTACACCGCACGACAATCATTTCCTCGTGCTGGCCGCTCAACTTCAGCATTCCCTCGTGATAGTCTAGCAAAGCAAGGCTAGCGTTCTTATCGCATTTCATCCGCTGCATATTATCGTAAATTACAGTGTTAATAGCGGTTAAAAATCTTACCGGATCGGCTTCGTTGTAGGTGAGCAAAGTTCGCACTGCTGTTTGAAGCATAATCATTAAAACACCGCTCTCCAATCCGTGTCCCGTCACGTCGCCAATACCAATTTTTACTTTACCTTCGTGCTGGAGTACATCGTAATAGTCGCCGCCTACTTCATCAGCAGGTTCCATAAATCCTGCAATATCTAAGCCAATAACTTCCTTCAATTCTCGGTCTTTCGGCAGCAGCATCTGCTGAATTTTGCGAGTGACATCTAGTTCGGCACTCATCCGCATATTTTCGGATTTTAGGCGATCGTTAAGAACAGTAATTTCTTGATTCGCACCAACCAAAGCCTCGGCAATCTTGTTAAATGCACCCACAACTTGCCCGAGTTCATCTTTGTTATCCAAAATAATTTTGTGGTCAATATTGCCACTTGCCATATTTTTTGACGCTTCCTCAAGCACAAATACAGTTTGCATGACTGCCAGGTAAAAAGATACAAATAAATAAACAACTATTGTTAAGATAATTAGAATAAAAACATAAATCAAGTGTTTTCTAGCAACTAAAGCATCTATACGTTTTTGCAGGATAAAGTCTAATTCATTGACACTTTTGTCCCACAGTTCAAAACTCGAATTCAGAACTCGGTCGCTGCCATCGAGATAGGTATAATATTCGACTGCGGCTGTGGGATAAATTAGTTTATCTAGTTGGGCAGTTAGTTGCTCTACTACTGAGTTAAAATTTATCAAATCTTGGCTTAATTTCGGTCGCAGATTCCCGTGAGGATTGTTGCTAAATCCTACCTCCATATTGATTGCTAAATCCTGATTGAGTTCTCTCAATTTGCCCGCAAAAGTAACCAATTTCGCTCTTTCTTCAGGTGTGGCATCGGAACGCAGGCTACTTTTTTGAGAAAATAGCCTAATTTCTGACAATAATTTTTGCATTTCTGGGATTTTCAACAAAGTTGCATCCATCAAATAATAGGTATCTAAATCTGGGTCTAATATGAGATTGGAAGTATCGCCGACGCGAGCGCTCAATTTATTAATATCAGATGCTATTTTTTGATATACAACATCGTAAGTTTCTAAACTCCACTGGCTGCGATGAAGTTTAAATTTTTGCCAATTTTGATAAATGGCATTAAATTGCTCGCGGGAAACTAAAACTATTCCTAACTGGCGGTCTGTATTTGCCAGGGATTGAAAGTCCGCGTCTATCTTAGCTTCAAAATTATCCCAGGACTCGTGCTGGCTTAAATTTGGATTTAAACCCTGATAATTTAACAGGTGAAATTTCGGTATGTATTCCCTCAACTGGCGCAGCGGACGCAGGTATTGATTGCCGTAGATTTCTTTTTGGGCAAAATCAACTCTGGTGTTAATTTCGGAAATCAGCAGGTACATCATCAAGACTAACGGCATCGCAAATAGAAAACCGATCAAGATGAATTTTTGAGGATAGCTGATCCGATTCATTAAATGGATTCCTAGGGATTTTCTGTTCATAATCGATATATTTCAACAAGATGTTACTAAAAAAGTAGCGATCGCTACTAAGTTATTTTCGGGGACGATCGCTCTTTAAAACCTAAATCCTCTAATTAATCAGCGATAGCTTGCTTAATTTATCATGCGTTCCCGTCCTGTTGCTGCAGATTGTACGGCATCCCTTGGCTCTCACTGGCTCAGTTCGCCTCCCCTTGTCTACAAAACCTTCAGAAGTTTGGGCACGATGAATAGTCATTTATACTGAGATGTTCCGCCAAAATCAATTTTTTTTCAGCAGATTTACCTAGCGATAAATTTTGCTCAATACTATACTAAAAGTAAAAATTAAGTAATAACTGGTAGTGCAAGTTTCCTGAAACAGAAGTGGCAGCAGGGAGTATAAGATACTTGTGCCGCACGACTCTGTTAAGTCGGTTCTGCACCAAGGAACAAACAGCACCAGCAGCAGTGTCTATATCAGTATCTGCATTTGAGTGCTCCGGAGCGATCGCGCAAGAGTGTAAAGTGAGGCAGAGAGCGTACTATGAAACCAATCTCCGAAAATAACTCTCAAAACAATCAAAACCGAGGTGAAAAGCAGCCTAATCCTTTAATCTTGGCTTTGGTGCTGACGGGAATTCTGGCATGGGAAATATATCCGGCGCTAATCCACACCGCTGCGGCTAACGCGGGCGCCATCAAACAGTCCCTCGTTCAGGTGGAAAACCAAGATGAGCAAACAGCGCAGCAATTTCCCGCTGTCGGGGATCAAAAAAAAATCAGCTATTCGGGATTGGTACTAAATAGTCTAATTTCCGAACCGGGCAATTTGGCTGAGGGTGCGCGCCAAAATCCTCCGAACCAATTTCCCGCAACCGTCGCAGCCGCAGTTCGCCAAGAGTTGTCGCAATTGACTGGGATTGCTGCTGACAAGTTCAAAGTCACTGAATCGAGCCGGCAAAGTTGGCCGAATACTTGTTTGGGACTCGCGAAATCTGATGAAATTTGCGGCCAAATGATTGTTGAAGGTTGGCGGGTTGTGGTTTCCGATGGCCGCCAAACTTGGGTTTACCGCACCAATGCTAGGGGGAATGTGTTGCGTTTGGAAAAGAAAGTTAGTTAAGAGAATTTCACCCTGTCAAATGAACAACAATTTTAATTGTGGAACAGGTAATACCAATTTTTTATGAGGCTGCTCCCGAATCTGATCCCCCCTAACCCCCCTTAATAAGCAGGGCGGTTTTATTGTCGTCAGACAAATTAGGTACGTAGTTGCGCTTGGGCGCTCTTTCTTAATCCTATAAAGAGCGCTTTCATCGCAACTACGTACCTTGGCCGATCGCGCGAGCCGACCTTTGAGCGATACTTTTGGTAGTTTTATATCTCCTATCCTGACAATTAATCCACCCTGCTAACCCCCCTTAATAAGGGGGGGACTGGAATCTTCTCAAAGTCCCCCGACTATCATGGGGATGCGAGGGGGATCGGAATATGTGCAACTTCACATTAAATTGGTATAAGATGCCTGTTCCACAAAGAGTAAATTTTATGGTGGAAGGTTTCTTGGAACAGGCTTTCCGGCCTGTTCCACAAAGAGAAAGAGTACATTTATATGGTGGTAGATTTCTTGTGGGGTGGGGACGGGAGCCAGCCCCTAACATCAATTTGGGAGTTTTTTTCTTTCAATAATCCCGCCGCCTAAGAGCACATCTCCGTCATACCAAACTGCGGCTTGTCCGGGGGTAATGCTCAACTGCGGTTCGTCAAAAATCACCTTGACTCTTGTACCGCTGGCTTTTTCGTCTGCTTCGGATGATTCTACGGGAATAATTGTAGCGGGGACGGGTTGCGATCGATAGCGAATCTGCACGGAAGCTCGAATTGGAGCGATCGGTCGATCGACAGAAACCCAATTTACTTTCTGGACATTACAGTCAGATTCTACCGCCAACTGGCGATCGCCCACAATTACCCGATTAGCACCAGCATCAAGTTCAATCACATACAGCGGTTCCGGTGCGGCAATCCCCAGGCCCTTCCGCTGGCCGATAGTGTAGTGGTGTACGCCGTCGTGCTGTCCGAGTACGCGGCCGGACTTGTCTACAATGTCACCCTTTTGCGGCGCAATGTACTTGTCGAGAAAAGCCCGCATCGAACCGTTACTTTCCACCAAACACAAATCCTGACTTTCCGGCTTATCAGCGGTTGTCAAGCCAAATTCGGCTGCAATTCTGCGAGTTTCAGTCTTGGTGATTTCCCCCAAAGGAAACTCCGTACCCGCCAGCAAATCCTGTGTTAAATCGTACAAGAAATAAGACTGATCTTTCGCAGGGTCGATCGCCCGCAGCAACTGATAGCGATCCGTAGCAGTATCATAGGTAATGCGAGCGTAGTGCCCGGTAGCAATCTTTTCAATACCCAACTCTTCGCGAGCGTACTTGAGCATCGGCCCGAACTTCACAGTTTTATTGCACTGCGAACAGGGCAGAGGTGTAACTCCTGCACTGTAACCGTTCACCAAAAAATCGACAATACTTGCCTGAAAGACTTCGCGGCTGTCAACAATGTGGTGGGGAACGCCCAAATCTTCGCAAATTTTAGCGGCATCAACCATTCCCTCAGAGCAGCATTGACCTTTGCCTTTCATCAACCACAGCGTTAAACCCACCACTTCATAGCCCTGATGGTGTAAAATTGCGGCTGCTGCGGAACTATCGACCCCGCCGGAGAGGCCTACGACAATCTTGTTCATAAAAAAGTTCGGTAAATGGGAAACGAGCGTGGCGTTGACTCCCGCTCGTGGGAAACTCCAAGAGCGGTTTCAACCGCCTTGAATCCCCTTGCGGGGTTGGAGGGGTATGGTTGCCCCTCCGGTGAGGTATAGTTGCCTCGATCTCTCTTGCGAGAGTAATGTTCGCCTCGCCAATGTTATAAAAGCTTTTTAGGCTAGCAGCACTGTCTCAGTGACTTTAAGACTGTTTAACCACTAGCGACAGAGCGGAAAACTGGCGTCGCATTCTCCGGTGTCGTGACTCAAATAACGTAGTCAGTTAAGACTTAGGCCCGTCAGTACAGCTCGCGAGAGATTTCTCTTACAAGCTCAGTCCCTTTAAGGCTGAGTTACTGACGGTTCGGAAATAAATTGCTATTCTACTGTTTTACTGTTACGCAAGTTCGATCGATCTAATTAATTATACCACAAAAATACTACAACCGTCCCGGACGCAACTGGTACATTAAAAAAGGTACGTTGTTGCGCTTTAGCGCTAAATCTGGCGCAAAGAGCGCAACAACGTACCTAAAAACTCTTTTAAGTATTGTCAGAATTGCGATCGCGAACTGTTCAAGCTGGTACTGCTGCTGTTAGCTGAAATTTTATCACTAATTATGACTGTTCAAAAATTTGTTGTCACTGCCGACCAAATGCGGCAAATAGAAACCAGAATTTTTGCTGCTGGAATGCCTGTAGCAGCTTTAATGGAAAAAGTCGCGCACCTGATTGCTAGACGCATTCAGGTGCTGTTGGGGGAAGAGGAAAGTTCAGCAACGGATTTTGAAACGGATGTAACGTATAGAAGGAAAAGCGGCGAAGGGAAAAAGATTGTTAATTCTCAATTCCCAGCTATTGGGGTGTTGGTTGGGCCGGGACATAACGGCGGCGATGCTTTGGTTGTGGCCCGCGAATTGCACTTTAAAGGATTCCCAGTAATTATTTACTGTCCGTTTTCTAAACTCAAAGAACTTACCAAAAGTCACGCTGATTATGCGCGTCATTTAGATATTGCATTTGTTGATAAAATCGAACCGCTGAAAAAATGCGACTTTCTCGTAGATGGTTTATTTGGTTTTGGGTTGGAACGAGAAATCGCTAACCCCACAGCCGCCGCGATTGATGAAATAAATAATTTAAACATCCCGATTTTTAGTATAGATATTCCGTCGGGAATTCATACAGATACTGGAGCAGTTTTAGGTGCGGCATTCCGGGCAAAACATACATTGTGTTTGGGGTTGTGGAAAAGAGCATTTCTGCAAGACCAAGCATTAGAATATATTGGGACTTGTGAATTAATTGATTTTGATATTCCGGTTGCAGATATTGCAGCGATCTTGGGCGATGTTCCAGCAATACAACGCATTACTAAAGCATCGGCAATTCAGCATTTACCATTACCCCGATCGCCAATTTCGCACAAATACACCAACGGTCACTTACTAATTGTTGCAGGTTCGGGCCGTTACAGCGGAGCCGCAATTTTAGCCGCATTGGGAGCAAGAGCCAGCGGAGTCGGAATGCTGTCAATTGCCGTCCCTCAGTCGATTAAACCGATGTTGAGCAGTCATTTACCAGAGGCATTAGTTATAGGATGTCCCGAAACCCCAAGCGGTGGCATTAAGGAGTTGCCGGTAGCAATTGATTTGAACTCCTACGATGCGATCGCCACAGGCCCAGGTCTGACATTGGAAGCCGCCATCGCTGTAGAATCTGTACTGGAGTGCGATCGACCTCTGGTGTTAGATGCCGACGGTTTAAATATCCTCGCTCAACTCGGCACAATACCCATTTTATCGGAACGCCGATCGCAAACAATTATCACCCCTCACCCGGGCGAATTTAAGCGTTTGTTTCCCGAATTAGCTGGCGAAATGGGCGATCGAATTGCCGCAACTCAAGCAGCGGCAGAGCTTTGCGGTGCAACAGTATTGCTCAAAGGAGCCAGAGTTTGCATAAGTTGGAAGGAGGATGACGGCGATTCCCTAGGGGATAGTTACGCTTCACGTACCGTTACCTATCTCAATCCCGAAAGCACCCCAGCCCTCGCCAGAGGCGGCAGCGGCGACGTTCTCACAGGCTTATTAGCGGGATTGTTAGCAAGTGCGATCGCCCGTAAATCCCCCCCCCAAGAAGTGGCAGCAACAGCAGCGTGGTGGCACGCTAGAGCCGGAATCGCAGCAGCCAAAGAACGGACAGAATTAGGTGTAGATGCCTTTACTTTGACACAGTATTTAATTCCTACCTTGCGAGAATTACAGTAAGGGCGATCGGGGCGCTACTACAAACCTCTTAATTTGGTTTGTAGTAAGGACTTCAGTCCTCTGATTTTGATAAGGACTGAAGTCCTCACTACAAACCTCTTGATTTGGTTTGTAGTAAGGACTTCAGTCCTCTGATTTTGATAAGGACTGAAGTCGAATGGCACTGAAAAAGGCTTAATCACCTTCGTAGTTTAGCTTTCAAGACAGAGCGAGGTTCTTGCATTCGAGGATACGGTTTCGGCCTTCGTTTTAAAACTCTGGGTTCAGAACGCCCAGG